>NZ_CFHRBF010000011.1:0-284988 GCF_984380535.1 Thalassoroseus sp. | reverse complement strand
GCGGACCCGGGCGGGGTTCGGAATTTGTCATTGCAACGGAGCGATGACACTCAGTGTGCAGACCGACTCCGCGTGGTTCACCCGTGTCGAGACGCAATCACTATTGAACTCCTACGCACATGCCTGGCGTGAATGGGTCGGGACATTTCCGGCTTCGACCGCGGACAAGTCGAAGACAATCGCCATGCCGGAAACATCGGCTCTCAATGCACGAAGGATCGCCTCATGAATGGACTCTTTTTGGTGTCGTTGTTGGCCTTGGTAGCGGTGGCGGCTTGGCGGATGGTCAAGCACGGTCCGCGAAGTGCCGTCGGAATTGCGATCGCTATCGCAATTGCCCTACCGATTTGGATTTCGCAGAAAGTCTTCGGACAACCGATCGACTTGCGGATTGCGGGATCGGCCTGCGTGCTGCTGATGTATTTGTTCCACCGCGACGGCACGATTCGCACCAAATTTGTCGCGATCGACTTTATGGTGTTGGGGTTGGTCTGTGTCCATTGTTTAGCGGATTGGTACCACGGCGGCTTCTCGATGGGCGTGTTCCTACGGGCCTACGGAGAATGGATGCTACCGTACTTCGCGGGGCGACTCGCTATTCAAAGCATGGACGACATTCGAGACTTGCTACCGATCATGGCCGTCGTTGCCTGTTTTCTGGGAGCGGCTTCGCTTTTCGAAGCGTTCGCGAATGTGAATCCGTTCGATGCCGTTTTCGGTGGCCCAGAGGGGGCATGGCGAAAACATCAACGTTGGGGACTCAAGCGGGCGTTCGGTCCTTGTAAACACCCGATCTATTTCGCGGCGTTACAACTTCTGCTTCTGCCTTGGGCACTCTATGCATTTTCCAGCGCTCGTCGCCATCAGGGACCGAGTTGGTGGAAAGTGATACCGTTCATCTGCGTGGGCGGAATCATCGTGACCGGTTCACGAGCCATGACTCTTGCCGTGCCGGTGACGTTGTACGTTTCTGCTCTACTCATTTGGAAAGAAAAACGTCAATGGCTGGTGATTGGCGGTGGTGCAGCCGCGTTGGTACTCGGACTCAGTTATCAGCCAATAATGCAAATGGTGGAGAAATTGGCACAAGAGAAGAAAACCGAAGACAAAGCCATTCTCGTCGACGGTAACGAAGTGGAGTACACCGGCACGATGAATCGGTTGTACTTACTTCAGGTCTACCGGCCGGCCATGCGACGGGCCGGACTTCTGGGATTTGGCACCGAAGCCGTCAGTGGTTTTCCGATTAACGTGCCTGTTGGCCCGCAAGATGTCGACACATTGAAACGTGTTCGTTACATCGACAATGCCTACGTGTTGATGTTGCTCCGATTTGGTTGGCTGGGTTTGCTTGGTTTCATCGCGGTCGGTGTGAGTACGTTGGCCAGTCAGGTCCGTCTCGCTTTGATGACACATCGACGCGGGACCCATTTCTTTGCGTATCTCGCCGGTAGCATGGTGGCGTTTTCACTCTCGTTGATGACCGTCTGGATGCCCCATGATTTCGGTTTCGTGTTTCTATGGACCGCCGGGGTCACAGCCGGACGGTTAGCGAATTTGCGACCGATGGCACGCGTCGTCAGTCGGTCCTCGAGTCATGGAATCCGACGGTCTCGTGCCGCCTGAGTCACCTCGACGGAACTCTCTTAGCGTATTCGTGACGACTCCGACCATCATTCTATCGTCTGACATTCGACAAAAGGATTTCCCATGGGATTTGATAACCGATTCGGCTTTTCCGGAACGGTGCTTCCGCTCACAATTGCTGGCGTTGTTGTCATCGGCTGCGGAATTGTCATCGGCATCGGCAAACCGGAAAACACGGAAACCGAACCGGAATTGCCGATCCTGAACTTCCGCAAAGCCGTCGATGAGGAGGCCAAACCGTTGACGATCAAAGTCGGCGGTCAACAGATTACACTCGACGAGGAAGGACTGACCAACCTCGACGACGAACCGACCGCCGACGGTCGCAATGATGTGATCACTCAACTTCCGGTCGGGGAATCGGAGTTGGAGTCGGCATTTAGCCGAGGCAGCCGATTCCGCTGCCAAGTGTTGGCCCCCGGACAACCGCTAATGCTGACGAACTTTGTCGCCTTGCCTCTTCCTCCAGGCCAGAAGAACAATGAAAAGTTGCCGCCACTGCTCCGGCGTATGCCTGCCTTGACCGTGGGATTGAAAATCGCCCCTGGAGACCGGAAAGACTTGCCGACACTCAGCTCGCGGATGATCCTTTCCTATCTCGATGAGCATTACATGAGCATTCAAGCTCAGGTCCTCAAAGACCCGGTTACTCGCGAGATCTACTTGCATCCACGACCTGTCGCCGCGACCGCGGCTTATCGTGGTGCATCGGTGTCGGCCAAGAGTGAACCCGCCGTGCTGGATTCGATCGAAAACTTCCGCAGCCTCGGGCTGTTGGTGAAGCCCGATATCGAAGCGACCCCAGCCGACTTGCGAACATTGGTACTGTTGCATCGCTGTGATATGGCTGCGATCGGAAACAACACGCAACCGACTTACGAACTCGTCTTTATCCGCGTGACCGTAGAAAACGAAGAGCCGAAGTTGCGAGCGTTTGTGACCTCGCACAACCGCACAATCCTCCACGATTTCGGCGATGTCACCCGTCCGTTTACGGCATCGTCTTGTGACATTCTCGCCAGCGTGTTCTTCACGAAATACACGAATGCCTCTCTCGTTCCCAGCGAGAGTGCCGTCCGGAAATCGCAGATCGGCGGTCAACAATATTCGATCAACGATTTGGAACAGTACTTGAACAAGAACGGTGTGGAAGGCGATATTTGGACGAATATGCTCGACGTCATCGACGCGCTTGCCGCGAAGAATCCAGCGAATTGAAATTCGTCACGAACGCTCCGTCCTCTGTTAGCGGCGGGCAGCCATCTTTGACATACTCCGACACTAAGAGGATCAACCCATGCGCGTCATCGTCACAGGCGGAGCCGGCTTCATCGGCAGTCATATTGTCGACCAAATTTTGGAACTTGGTCACGAAGCGTTCGTGATCGACGACCTTTCATCCGGCAACAAAGCCAACTTGCCGGACGATGTCCCGGTGTTTGAAGTTGACATTCGCAACCGCGATGCCGTGAAGAAAGTTTTCGATGACGTGAAACCGCAACTTGTTTCACACCAGGCGGCTCAGATGTCGGTGAGTCGTTCGGTTCGTGAACCGGTGTTCGATGCCGAAGTCAATGCACTCGGAATGTTGCACGTTCTTGAAAACTGTGTTCAGCACGATGTCGAACGGGTCTCGTTTGCTTCCTCGGGTGGTGTTCTCTATGGCGACGTCGACACCCCTGTGCCGGAGGAAACGCCCGCAGCTCCGATTAGTCCGTATGGCATCACGAAGTTCATCGGCGAGCAGTATCTGAAGTTCTACGCCCGCGAGCATGGTTTGAAGTCGGTCGCATTGCGTTACACGAACGTCTACGGTCCGCGACAGAATCCGCATGGGGAAGCCGGTGTGGTCGCGATTTTCTGCAAAGCTATGCTTCAGGGAAACCCTTCGACAATCTTCGGTGACGGCGGTTGCGTGCGAGACTATGTATTCTGTCGCGATGTTGCCCGGGCGAACGTGTTGGCGTTAACGACGGACTTGAACGAACCGTTCGACGCATTCAACATCAGCACAGAGATCGGCACAGATGTGAATCAGCTGGCCGGGCAGATTCATTCTCTCGTGGAAGCGCACCAAAAAGCCGCCGGTATCGAATCGCCCAATGTACCCAAGCCGGATCACGGCCCGGAACGTGCCGGCGATTTGCGATCGAACTTGGCCGGTCATGCCAAAGCAACGCGGGTGCTGGGTTGGAAACCGGAAGTCGATCTACGAACCGGCCTAGAACAAACCGTCGCCTGGTTCGCAGAACAGAACTAAGTCACTAAGAACGTTCGGGGTGCCACGGCTCTAGGAGCCGTGCTCTGTTCCGGTTCACAACTTGGCACGGCTTATAGAGCCGTGGGACACTTTTTGATAGAGAACACAAACAGAACTCATGTTCGTGCACGATTCCCAACTGCCGCAATTGCTCGACGCCTCCGCGTACGGTGGTGAGGAACAACACGCACGTGAGATGGAAGCTGTCTTCCGACCAGCGTGGCATGCCGTTGCAACGACTGACGAACTAGCCAACGAAGGAAGTTTCGTTACACGAACACTGCTCGGACAACCGTTAGTCTTATGGCGATCAGAAGGGGAGTTGCGGGCGTATCTCAACGTGTGTCCGCATCGCTTCAATCTGCTGCAAGCGTCCGAATCTGGTTGCACTCACCGGATGAAATGTGGGTATCACGGTTGGGAGTACGGAGCCGACGGTCGCACCCGTCGCATCCCCGAAGCCCAAGGGTTTCGCCCGATCGATACCGAGAAAATCTGCCTGCAATCATTTCCGATCGACACGTGCGGAAACGTGGTTTTTGTTTCGCTCTCACGCAGTGTGCCCTCGCTTTCAGAATGGTTCGGCGAATCGCACGCCGACTTCGAATCGGCATTTGCTAGCAATCGCACGTGCATCGGGAAGATCGAACGGGAAGTGCCGGCGAATTGGAAGATCATCGTCGAGAATGCGCTCGAAAGTTATCACCTCGAAAGCGTGCACACAGCGACCTTCCGACGAAACCCGGATGCAGAGACCTGTCACCACACACTCGGCGAGGGTTGGTCGCGGTTCGAAACCCATTCGCCACCCGTCGGGAGAATACAACGATTGGCCGACCGTGTGGTGTACGGTGTAATGGGACTCACACGCGACGACCATTATCGCCACACAATGGCATGTCCGCATCTGATGGCGGGCCGCGCGGGGATGTTTACGTGGTGTCACACGGTCGAACCGATTTCCGCCCAAGCGACCCGTGTGCGGTTATGGATGTTTCTCGAACCGCACCATCCCAACATCGTCTCGAAATTGACCGCAGCCGCGATGTGCTGGGGCGCGAAACGCTTTACCCTGAAAGCCTTGTTGGAAGACATCGACATCGCGACCAGCGTGCAAAAAGGCGCGCGAACCCCTGGCATTCCGTTCGTCGGTTGTCTTTCCCCCCGCGAAGAACGCGTCTGGCATTTCCAACAGGAATTGCAAGCCATGCTGAACGGTCAAGCCGCGAACGCTTCCGCCGCATAACGGCCAACAACAAACGTGTGCCACGGCTCTGTGAGCCGTGCTTTCAAACAACGTCGCTCAGCACGGCTCATAGAGCCGTGGCACCCGGCACCCAGACTAGTTATGTCGTCACGCGATGACGGAGTTGGGCGACCATCACTGCTGTCAGAATGGCTGGTCCCCAGGCGGTGAGAGCAGGGGTGATCCAGCCGATTCGTCCTGCGAAGGTAAACACAAAACCGGCGACCCACACGATACCCAGAAACAGAAAACTCATCGCGGTATTGATCGGCAAACCGCCTTTCGTTTCTTTCTGGATCATCAACGGCACGGTCAACATCGCACACAGGAATAGTACAACCGGTTCCAGAAATCGACGGTGGAACTCGAGTTGCAGATTCCTGATCGACATGGTCGTGAACGCCGGGTTTCGGATACGTTCGACGATATCGCCCGATGCCAAATAGCACTCCGCCGACTTGCGTTTAAAGAGAATGTCCGGGCCGATCGAAGTTTGCACGAAGATATCGTTGGAATTTGGGATCGGTCGCACGAGTTGATGACCAACACCGGTCAACGGCAACTGCTGAATGTCCTGCAAGACTTCGGTAATCCGCCAACCGGGTTGCCCTTGTTGGGTCTCGAAGTGAGCTTCCTTGCCATTGATGACCGTCAGTTCGCGTGCCACGGTAGGTGTCGGTAGGACGAATTTCGGCTCCAAGAGACGCGATTCGGACGGAATCAATCGTCCGCCGTCGATCATCACGAAGGTTTCGAAGTCGTAAACCGCTTCGACCCGGTGAGACGTTCCCGAGTCTTCGCCACGTTGCACATGCTTGAGGTGGGCATACTTCGGAATCAATAACTCCCGATTCGCGAACACCAGCAATCCCACACCGGTCACACATAAGACCAGGGGACGAGTCAACCGAAACGTCGGCACGCCGGCCGCAAGAATCGGTGCGATCTGCCCGCGTCTTTGAAGTTGAATAAGTAGAATCACCAATGTCGCAAGCCCGAGCATACTTCCTGCTGCATCGAAGAAGAACAACGACTGCACGGAGTAGTATTTCACCACGCTCATCAGCAATGGTCGCCAATCGCCATTGAAATTCTTGGCGAATTCGTCGGCGTTGTCGGTCAGGTCGATGATGACGAATAACCCCAGCATCGAAACCACGACGATCAGGAAAGCCGCGAAGAAGCTACGAATGAGGTAGCGGTCGAAAATCGTCAACATCGGCTTCACTCTCCTCGACAATCACTCACGACAATGCTGACATCATGGGTCATTCGCGGGAACGAAGTTCCCATGCATTTCGGCGGGCGGAGTTGGACGATTGGCGGGAATCTTGGACTTCCCTTGTTCCTAACCTTTAGCCTCCGAAACCTATTGCGTATCTCTGTTATCGGCATGGGACCGGGTTCGTGATGGATCGAATGACCGATCCGCTGTGATCCTCATAGCTTCTTCATCTTGCCAAATCGTGGGTCGGAGGCTTGGTTTTCCGGATCGACGATTGTTGCTGTCGACATTCGCGGTTGCTAAAGTCAACGCCTAGCTCATGTTCGGACTGCACCTTGGAACTGGCATCATTTGGAGAGTCGGCCACCATGTATCAACATCACGGAGCACATCTCCAAGAACGCGACGGCGTTCGCGGCGTGCATTTTGCCGTTTGGGCGCCTAATGCGAAGGAAGTGTCTGTTCTCTGCGATCGCAATCAATGGGAACATGGCCGAGATCGGCTGTGGGGCAGCGATACCGGGATTTGGTCTGGGTTTGTCCCGGAAATGCAGGCCGGCGAGGCTTACAAATTCGGAATCCGCACGCAAAACGATCACATGCTGGAAAAGGCCGATCCGTTCGCGTTCTATGCCGAACGCCCACCGAAGACCGCATCGGTGGTGTATGACCTGACCGGGCACGAATGGCAAGACGCCGACTGGATGAATAGCCGTCAGGACGGCGATTGGCATGACCGACCGGTCTCGATCTATGAAGTCCACCTGGGCTCGTGGAAACGTCCTACGGACGGACGGCGATACTTCAACTATCGCGAAATCGCCCCCATGCTGATCGACTACGTCCAGCAAATGGGTTACACGCATATTCAATTGATGCCCCTGACCGAGCACCCATTCGACGGTTCTTGGGGGTATCAAACGACCGGGTATTTCGCTCCCACCTCACGCTACGGGACGCCACACGACTTTATGGCGTTCATCGATGAACTGCATCAAGCCGGGATCGGTGTGCTGATCGACTGGGTGCCCGCTCACTTTCCGACCGATGCCCACGGGCTAGGCGACTTCGACGGCACACACCTTTATGAACACTCCGACCAACGCCAAGGGTTCCACCCGGATTGGGGCACGTTCATCTTCAACTATGAACGGTTCGAGGTCAAAGAATTCCTGCTCGCCAGCGCTCGGTTCTGGTGCGAGCAGTACCACATCGATGGAATTCGCGTCGATGCGGTTGCCAGCATGTTGTATCTCGATTACTCCCGCCGCGACGGTGAATGGGTTCCGAACCAATACGGCGGACGTGAAAACTTGGGAGCAATTCAGTTCCTCAAAGATTTCAACGCCATGTTGCACGGGTTGTATCCGGGCATTCTGACGGTGGCGGAAGAGTCGACGGCGTGGGGCGGGGTGTCTCACCCGGTCGATCACGGCGGGCTGGGATTCAACTTCAAATGGGACATGGGCTGGATGAACGACACGCTGCGGTACATGGGTCGCGACCCGCTGTATCGTTGCTATCACCAGAACGACTTGTCCTTCCGCATGATCTACGCCTTCAGCGAGAACTTCATTCTGCCGCTTTCACATGACGAAGTCGTCCATGGCAAACGGGCGTTGCTCTCACAGATGCCAGGCGACTATTGGCAGCAGTTCGCAAACTTGCGGTTATTGTACGGTTATCAATATGCCCAGCCGGGGAAAAAGCTGCTCTTCATGGGCGGCGAGTTCGGACAGTGGACCGAATGGAACCACGATTCCGAAATCGACTGGCCATTGCTCGAGCATGACAAACATTCTGGCGTCAAGCAGTTTCTGACGGACCTCAATCATTGTTACCTCAATGAGCCCGCTCTCTACGAAACCGATTGCGACCATACCGGGTTTGAATGGATTCAATGCGACGACGCCCAAAACAGTGTGGTCGCGTTCGTCCGTTACACCAAAGACCGCAAGAATTTTGTGTTGGTCGTCGGCAACTTCACTCCGCAAGTCCATGAAGATTACCGTGTCGGTGTGCCGGCAGCCGGGTACTACAACGAAATCGTCAACAGCGATGCGGAAGTGTACGGCGGCAGCAATGTCGGCAACCTCGGCGGTGTCCAAAGCGAAGACGAACCATCCCACGGTCGAGACCACAGCATCACGCTGCAACTTCCTCCACTCGGGTTGCTGATCTTGAAACCTTCTTGATGCTTTCAAGCCCAATATGAAATTGCTCGACCGTTGTTTTGAACGCCAACGCAAAACAACGGTTGCGATCACCAATTCGCTGTGAGGATTGGCAAGACGCTGCGAGAAGTAGTAGTCTGTCCATTGCCCATTCGGAGCATCTCGACACGACTCACTTCTTGATCGTTGGAGCCAACATGAATCGGTTTCTCCCCCTGTTCACCGCATGCGTTGCCATTGGATTCCTCAGCCCCCAGGTAATCGTGGCGGAAGAACCCGCCCTCCCGGAACTCAAACCCTTGGAGCAGTTTGTTGGCTCGTGGAAGACGAGCATGAAGGATGTCGAACTGTCCGGCGATGCCGAGACGAAATGGATTCTTGGCGGCCGATTTATTCAGCAGACATATTCCCTGAGCGACTCCTCTCAGGGAATGAATCTACGCGGCTACGATCCCAAGACGAAGAAATACGTGATGTTCACGTTCGATTCCAATGGCACGATGCTCAAACAAGAAGGGACTTGGGATCAAGCGACCAAGACGTTGACGGTCGAGGGGGAAGTTGGAGATGTCGTCGTCGTCACAAAGGCTCATTTCCCTGATCAGAACACTGAAGAGTGGTCGATCATCGTGCAGAGCAAAGAACGGAATGTGCTGCAGACATTTCAAGGAAAGAATGTTCGCACCAATCGAAAGTGACGACTCGTCGCCAGTGAATACCGGCGCATGAAAAAACCGCCGTTGGGGACCGGCGGTCGAGGTGGATGACTCAAGAGCGATGTCTACGGTTTCGCAGCGGCTTGAGGAGTGTTGTAGACTTTGAGTTCAATCTCCTGGCCCGCTTCCAGCTTCTGTCCCGCTGAAGGCGTTTGTGCATACACGTGATACAACATATTCGGTTGCGGTGGTGGATCGCCGGGCAGGTACTTCACTTTGTACCCGGCCTTTTCCAATTCCGCACCGGCGGTTTTCCAAGGTTGGCCAATCACACCTGGCACCATGCCCTCGGCAACATAGACGGTAATCGTCACGGTTCCACCCTGTGGCAATGGGGAGTTCGCTGGTGGGTCTTGTTCGTAAGTCACGTAGTTCGCAACCGCCTGAGGTGCCACCTTGCCGGGCTGCATGTTAACTTTGTAACCGGCTTTCGTCAGCAATTCCTGGGCATTCTTCCACGGAAAGTTGACCACGCTGGGAACAACCGGCCCTTGCGGCGGTGAGCTCTCAGCCACTTGCTGACCCGCGTTCGGATCGTGAGCCTTGACCATGTAGTCTTTCTGATCCGGCACGAACGGGTTCTTTTCGGGGAACAACTTTTGAAGCAGCCCCGCATTGAACGTATTGACGGTCATATCGTCGAAGGTATAAACCGTCTCCAAGTTCCCAGCCGGATCGACCAGTTGTACCGCTTTCGGCAGAAAGATCTTCTTGTCGAGAATGATCTGCGCCTTCTGCCAGTTCTGAGCATCAATTTGCCATTTGGGCAGTGCTTCGATGGTGGCGTACTGTTGATTTTCCGCGACCAACGTCAAATCGTATCGTGCTTTCGCTTTTTCTCTCGGCATCCCGAACAAGAACGGCATCGGGCCGTCCATGATGTTACGACCCTGGTTCTGTTTGGGAATCGGGAAGACATCCATCTGTTTTTTGTCTTCATCGACCTGCCAAATGCGTTGGCCATCACAGATCCAGCGTTCTGCCCGGTCAGCCTTGAGTTGGAACGGTTGGCCTTCGGCATCTTTGCGACGGGCGGTTTGGCCTTGGACATCGACCGGCGTAATATCGATTCGCCCCTTCGACGGCGATTCGTAATAGAACACGCCTTTCGAACGTTTTTCGACCTTGAAGACTTTGTCGTAGACGAACCGATGGTGTTCGCCTTTGAGTTTCGTCACTTTCGCGGACTCGCGTGCCCAATCTTCGAGGAGTTGGTCCAACCTCGCATCATTGGCCGGCGGAGCTGCTCCGTTCGCGGGCGCTCCTTGGGCAAACATATTCGCCGGCAGCAGCACAGTACTAGTAAGAAGGCAGACGAACGCGATCGTGGCCCACTTTTTGAGCATCCTGCTCATAGTTTCGAGTCCTTCTGATGGCAAACCGGTGATCTTTCAAGTTTGCCTCACGCTCTCCGTGGCCCAAGACTCAAATAGGCCATTAGACGGAAGCTATGATCTTGAAAGATGTTACGGTCGATTCCTTGAAAGAGGGCGGGGATTCTAGCAACTTCCCCGTTTTGCGACCAGATCGAATTGTGTTCGTCAGCGGGATGGCGCAAGGGCTGAATCTGCTTGAACTTCCGGAAACCGACGGTTGTAAAACCACCGTTCCAACCAATTTGCCCGCCGCAAGTTTGGATGATCGACCGAAATTTGGTGCCGCTTGCCTCGTGGCGTCAAGCACACAATCTCGTCTTCCCCGATCACATCGACGACTGTCCAAAACTTATCGACGAGGTAACTGTAGTCTTCTCCGGAAGGGCTCGGCATGATTTCCTGTGCACGCGGCCCGGGGCAAGTGCTGTGCTTGCTTTTGCGAAAAATAACGCGATCTCCAACGCGATACATCATTCTTCCATTTCTACCATAGGCATCCGTAAGGGTTTCACGAGCGGCGACCATCCCCAACATTGGCGAACATGAGGTTCCGCAAACTGTAACATTCTAACATTTCTATCTTATCAAATGTACCTGATCAGAAAAAACAGGGAATTCCCCCCTCTGAACACAAATCTCAAAAAATCCTTTCGACTCCGGATCTGTCTTCGCACGGATAAATTCCGAGTTCCTGCCGCGAACTGGAAAGCCGGTTAGCTGCGTGATACTGTGATACATCCACAAGAATCCGTATGTTCGTAACAATCATTCGCCAAGCCCCCGTTGCCGAGTGATCCTGCCTGAAACTCAATTCGTTGCATTTCATGGGAAGGTTTTGCCCAATGTCTCTCACCCGTTGGTATGGTCTGGTTGGTTGTCTCGCCTTAGCTCTGGGTTGTTCCGGTGGTGAGGGCGGTGGTGATACGAAATTCATCAGCCTGGGAACCGCACCGGTTGGTGGGGCGTTCAACCAGGTTGGCACAGAGATCGCCGAAGCCCTCAACAAGTCGGAAGGAAAGAAAGACTGGAAGGTTCAGTCCCAAACCACAAAAGGATCGCAGGAAAACATCCGCAAGCTCTCGAGTGGTGATCTTCAGCTTGCACTTTCGAACTCGGCTATCACTTATTTTGCAGTCCGCGGAGAAGGCGGATTCAAAACCAAGCACAACACCCGTGCGGTTGCCACGATTGCCCCGAACGTCGCCATGTTCATCACCAAGGCGGATTCCGGCATTAAAACCATGAAAGACCTCAAAGGCAAAACCGTCGTGTGTGGTCCTGCGGGGGCCGGCTTTGAAATGTTCCTCGAACCAATCTTGGAAGCTCACGGCCTGACGTTCGACGACTTCAACGCCAAGAATGCCGGTCAAAGTGACGCGGTGGAACTCCTCGCCGACAACAGTGCCGATGCCGCCTTCCTCGGCGGAGCCGTCCCAACCGCCGCCATCAGCCAAGCGTGCAGCACGCACGACATCCACTTCATTCCTTACGATGACGCTGCGATGGAAAGCCTGATCGACGAATACCCCTTCTTCCAAGAAGTGACGATCCCGCAAAAGGTGTATTCCGATCTCACCGGTGATTTCAAAAGCATGAATACCGGCTCGATGCACTTCGTGACCTCAGCCGATCAGTCGGAAGACTTCATCTACGCGATCACCAAAGCTCTTTGGGAAAACCGTAAGAACATCAACCACCCAGCGAGCAAGTTCATCAGCGAAGAAAACGCCGCCCGCTACACCGGCACCGAGTTCCACCCAGGTGCCATCAAGTTCTACAAGGAAGTCGGCATCTGGAAGGGTGAAGACGCCGCGGAAGAAAAACCCGCGGAAGAAGAAAAACCTGCGGACGCTCCGGCAGAATCGAAGGAATAGTCGTTAAGCATGCGCTGGCGAATTGCTGTCAGCGCATATCGACTTGTGAGTCAGATTTCGCCGGATTCAAGAATTTCGGGATGGGTGTCATTGGGAAAGCCAGTGGCACCCGAACTTTCTTCGCGAGAAAGTCAGCCACCGAACGACCCGCATCGACGTCCCACCTATCGAAAGTCCCGCTTGTGTTCGATCGTCTCCGTCACGGTTTGGTCATCACGCTTTCAGCCACGCTTTGCCTGTTCACGCTTTACACGGTGAACTTTTGGCAGAATGTATTCGACCAATTTGAATCGCCTCTGGCGATCTTCGTGGGCATTGGTTTGGTGCTTTGTTTTCTGACGTACCCGACCAGCAAGAAACTCAAAGACACCAAGCTCGACTGGATCATCAATACGATTTGCATGGTCGGTTCGACGATCTGCTGCGGGTTCGTGGTGATCCAAACCGAGTCCGCCTTTGAATCCCTGTGGCTCGACGGGCAACAACTCGGACGCCGAGCGGGAGCGTTCACACAGACCGACTTTATCGTCGGCATCGTCGGTTTGCTGATCGTACTCGAAGCGACCCGACGGGCGATCGGCTGGATTGTGCCACTCCTGGCGATCGCGTTTATGGTTCACAGTTATTATTGTCACCTCAGCCAAACTACATCGCTCGCTCAATTGCCATCGTGGATGCTGCCGCACGCCGGACAAGATTTGAAGGAACTCGCGACGACCGCGTTCCTGAGTTCCGGCGTCTTCGGCAAAGCGGCGGAGGTGATGTATAAATACGTGTTCCTGTTCGTCGTGTTCGGGGCATTCTTGGAAATGTCCGGCGCGACGCAGTTCATCATCGACTTCGCTGAGAAAGTCTTCGGTCGCAGTCCTGGCGGACCGGCGAAGGTGTCGGTTCTTGGTAGCGGTTTGATGGGTTCACTCTCGGGAAGTGCCGTCGCGAATGCCGTCACCACGGGGGCGTTCACAATCCCGATGATGCGAAACGCGGGGTTCTCGCCGACGATCGCAGGGGGAATCAACGCGGCTGCCGCATCGGGTGGGGCACTCGTGCCGCCGGTGATGGGGGCCGGTGCGTACATGATGCTCGAACTCGTCGAGCCACAACCCACCTTCACCCAGATCGCCACTGCAGCGGCCATCCCGGCGGTGTTGTATTACCTTTCGATTTATTTGATCGTCCACTTTTACTCCAAGAAACTCGGCGTGCAGCCGGCGAGTTCCGAAGACACCAAGCGACGCCTGAACGGTTTTGAAGCCGCCGTGTTCTTCGGAGCCCTGAGCATCTTGATCTACCTGCTCATCGCAGACTTCTCACCATTCCGAGCCGTCACCGGTTCGTTGGTTTTTATTCTCTTCGCCAGCTTATTCCGTAAGGAACTCCCGATCGGAATGGCTCCCCGGTTACTCGCTGGGGTGGCATTCTTTGCGGCGACTTTGGTCTATCGGTTCCAATTTGCCGAGATGATCGACGATCCGAATTTCGATCAACTGCTCGGCGTGTGGTTGGAATCGTCGATTCTTGGTTCGTTCGGCTTGCTGATCTTTGGTTTGATTCACCCCGCCTGGCGGCCGCAAATTCTCGACGCCTTCACCAAGTCCGCCAAGAACGGCACGTCACTCGTGGCGGCCAGTGCATGCGTGGGCATCATCATTGCCGTCGTGCAAACCACGGGCATCGCGACGGCGTTTAGTAGTGAAATTAAAAGCGTTGTCGAATCGAGTTTGTTCCTGGCACTTGTTGGGATCATGGTGTGCTCGATCGTGCTCGGCATGGGTGTGCCGTCGGTCGTGTGTTACCTGTTGATGGCGACGCTCATGGGGGCACTTTTGAAAGAGATGGGCGTGATTCCGCTCGCGGCTCACTTGTTCATTTTCTACTTCGGGATGATGAGCATGGTCACACCGCCGGTGGCGCTCGCGGCGTATGCATCGGCGACAATCGCGAAAGCGGAAATCATGCCGACTTCGTTCGCAGCGTTCAAATTCTCGCTGGTCGGTTTCACCTTGCCATTTATGTTCGTGTACCGCCCGGAACTGTTGCTGATGAGTAATAAGCCGGAAGTGAAATTCGTCAGCGTGGCTACCGCCGACGGATCGCCCGATAAAGCCGAACTCGTCGGTGAACTTCGCAAGTTCGGCGAACCGATGCAGAATGGACGTATCGAGATTTCTTCCGGTGAATCTGCCGAACCGACCATCGTCGAAACCGACTACTTCGGCGTGTTCCGGATTCCTGCCCAATCCGGCGAGCAATGGACGATCGACTTCGTCAACGAGAACGAAAATCGACGGCGGCTTGGTATCGTCGAGTACCAACCTGATCGCACTGTCAAAGACGCCGATGGCAAATCGACCACGAAACTTCGCGAAGACCCCTACAGTAGCGATGCCCGCGTCGTCTTCAGTGATCAACGGCTCGTGTTGTGGGACGTGTTCATTCAAGTGGCGGCAGCGTGTATCGGTATTACCGCGCTCGCAGCGGGAATTGCCGGGTTCTTGTTCACGAATATCCGACCATTCGTGCGGGTGGGAATGTTGCTCGCAGCCGCGTTGTTGCTCACGCCGGAAGTCCGCATCGGTGGGCAAGAGATCGGTCTGTATACGAATCTCTCGGGAACGGCGTTGTTTCTCGTGACCGCGACAATCAACTTTCTACGATCACGAAAACTGCAGCCGGAATTGAAAGAGACTTAGCGTCGCTTGATGCCTCGCAATACATCACAGCACGCGTGAAAGGTCGGTGCATCTCGATGCACCCTACGAAACCGACAAGAATCAACCATCATGCCGAATTTTTTCGCCGGACTGCTCGTTGGACTTTTGATCGTCTTGCACCAAATGGATTGGCATTTCGCAGCTGATGCGTTGTTGTTCGATCGTGTGCCGATGGCGTTGGCCTATCATGCGTTGATCTCGATCCTGTCCGCGTTTGCGTGGTACTTGGTCGTGCAAAATTGTTGGCCGACCGATGCTGAAGTCCTCGAAACTCCTACGGAAACCACCAACGAGGACCAACCGTGACACAACTCGTCATCATCGCTGGTTATCTCGTTCTGCTGCTGTTGCTCGGCTTGGTGTCCACGCGTTGGCAACGGAAAACCAGCCAAGACTATATGCTCGCCAGCCATTCGATTGGTCCGGTTTTACTGTTGATGTCCCTGTTCGGCACCACGATGACCGGCTTCGCGTTGGTTGGTTCTACAGGAGAGGCATTCGCGAAGGGCGTGAGTGTTTATCCGATTCTGGCGTCGGCCAGCGGGATTGTGCACTCGCTGTGCTTTTTCACCTTGGGTGTAAAACTTTGGACTTTCGGTCGGCGTTACGGTTACACGACGCAGATTCAGTTCTTCCGCGATCGACTCAACAGCAACGGCATTGGACTGCTCTTGTTTCCCGTTCTCGTTGCGATGGTGGCGGTCTATTTGCTGATTGGCGTCGTTCCCGCGGGGGTGATGCTCAAAGCCGTCACCAAGGGGGCACTTCCCGAGATGTTCCCGGACACAGCCGGTGCCATTCCACAGTGGCTCGGTTCGTTAGTGATCTGTGTGGTTGTGCTGACGTATGTATTCTTCGGCGGCATGCGAGGAACGGCCTGGGCGAACACGTTTCAAACACTGGTCTTTATGACGCTCGGTGTGGTCACGTTCGTTACCATCTCGGATAAAATCGGAGGAGCCGAAGCAGCCACCGCAGCGGTGCTCGAACAACACCCCGAAAAACTCACACTCGATAAACTCACGCAGCCCACGTTCTTTTCATTCCTGTTGATACCGCTCTCGGTCGGAATGTTCCCGCATGTGTTTCAACATTGGCTAACCGCCAAACGTGCGAGTTCCTTCAAACTCGCGATTGTGGCCCATCCGGTGTTTATCCTTATCGTGTGGCTCCCTTGTGTCATGTTGGGGGTATGGGCGACTTCGATCATCGGCCCGGATGGAACAAATATGTTTCCTCCGGATTTTCATGCCAACGGCGTTCTCGGCGCGATGGTCGGTCGCCTGACCGATCCTATCTTGGGTGGGTTACTCGCGGCAGGAGTTTTGGCGGCGATCATGTCCTCGTTGGATAGCCAATTCCTCTGCCTGGGAACGATGTTCACAGAAGATATCGTGCTGCATTACGGCGGACGTGAGACCTATGACGACCGGAAAATCGTGTGGATCGCCCGGTTGTTCATTGTGGGAATTGTGTCAATTGTTTACGGACTCAGTCTGCTTGAGCTGCCGCGTTTGTTTCAGTTGGGCATTTGGTGTTTCAGTGGTTTTGCCGCCCTCACGCCGCTGGCGTTCGCGTGTCTGTATTGGCGACGCACCACGGTTTGGGGCGGGTATGTGTCCGTGCTGACGGCCATCGCGGTTGGAATCTATCTATTCATCGCGGCCGACTACGGTGCCAACGATGCCTACCGATGGTTCGGTTTTCATCCCGTCGCACCGATGTGTGGCGCATCAGCACTTGCCGTCATCTTTGTCAGCCTACTCACACCACCGCCGCCGCAAGAAACCATCGACCGTTTCTTCACTCCTGTTACCGAATCTCCAAAAGTCTGACAGACATGGCTAGCTCGTTTACAACCACTCATCGAGTCGAATTCCATGAGACCGATCTCGCGGGCATCGTGCATTTCGCGAACTTCTATCGGTACATGGAAGTCGCCGAGCATGAATTTTTGCATTCGCTCGGTCTGTCGATCATGGAGAAACGCGACGACGGCTCCACTTGGGGTTGGCCTCGGGTGTCGTCCAAGTGCAGTTTCGAATCGCCGGCGTTCTATCAAGATGTGCTCGAAGTTCGTGTGACGGTTGAACGCATTGGCGTGAAGAGTTTGACGATCAACTACGAATTCTGGCGTGACGAAACCCGCATCGCCCGCGGACAAATGAAAACCGTGTGCTGTGTCTTCCGTCCTGGCGAACCGATGCGGTCCATCGAAATTCCGCCCGCCTTCATCAGCCAACTTCAGGAACATACCGAGTCATGAGCGACGCACCCGCCGACTTGGCCGTCGAAAACTTGACGAAGACTTTCACCACTGCCGGTGGGGATTTGTCCGTATTGCGGAATCTGAATCTGACGATGCAACGCGGCGAAAGTGTCGTCGTGACCGGCCCTTCGGGGTCAGGAAAGAGCACGCTGCTTTACATCGTCGGGACACTCGACGAACCGACATCGGGAGCCGTGAGAATTCTCGGCCAAGACGTGCTCACCGGTTCGGAAACCGATCGGGCCCGCTATCGTAATGCGAACATCGGTTTCGTCTTCCAAGACCATCATCTGTTGCCACAGTGCACAGTTTTGGAGAACGTGTTGATCCCGCGTCTCGCCGGTGACGGTGCCGACGAAGCCGCCGAGAAACGAGCGAAAGAATTGCTGGATCGCGTCGGTTTATCCGAACGATTGACGCACCGTCCGGCTCAGCTGTCCGGCGGCGAACGACAACGGGTAGGAATTTGTCGCGCGTTGATCAACGCACCGGCTTTGTTGCTGGCCGATGAACCAACCGGAAATCTCGATCAGAAAACCGCCGAAAGTGTTGGTTCGCTGCTGCTCGAAATCGCCAAAGAGCAAAACACATTGCTCCTGTGCGTGACACATAGCACCGAACTCGCGGGCCGTTTTCCCGTCCGCAAGGAACTCAAAGACGGGCAACTCGTCGACGCAGCGTGATGGCAGTGGCTACCAGTGTCCGCAGTAGACTTCGACGATGTACTCTGGCCCCAGCTTCTCTTGAAGTTCCTCGCCAAACCGTTCGGCAAAGGGACGATCTTCATTGATGAGCGATTCATCGGTTTGTCCGGATTCAAAATCGAGATCATCGAACGAGTATTCCGTCAGACTGACCAAGATCCCGTCCGAACCATCAGGCCCTGAACTGCTGCCGTATCGAAGATTGAATGCCGAGAAATCGTTGATCCGGTCGTCATAAGGCAACACCATTTGCTGTGTGAGAGATTTGACACGCGCTTCATCCGCGTCAGTTGTGGACTTTCCATCTTGCCGATGGATACTCAAAACGGTGCCGAAATCGCTCATGATGTTTTGCTCGGACTCACTTCACTTTGGAGACTTGGGGCGCATCGCCGCGGGCGACGAGTGCAAAGCCGAAGGCCAATGGCACACCGGTCAGAAATCCCAACACGACCGCCGCCACGATTCCCCAGAGAAGCCCGTATTGCGGCGTCAGCCAGACTAGACCTGCCGTGATTCCTGCGAGTATCAACGCCGTGATGCCGAGGGAAAACCGATGCAACGCGAAGTCGATCCTCAGCAAGACCGCGTCGATCACCTCCAATAATCCTAGACCGACGAAAGCTCCAATTCCCAGTAGTCCGGCGACTGTCCACGCTTTCGCGTTCTCCCAAGTCGGGATGGTTTCGAGTAAGTCCCACACGAGAGCAACGCCAACCGCAGCGAATACCAGACCGACCACGGGTCCGATTCGCATTCGCCATTTCCGTCGTTTGACGCACCAAATCTGCATTTGCCGTTCAGCTTCCAACGCCGCCGCTTTCGCAGACGCACCGAAGGACGAGTAGACAGGTTTCCCAAAGTCCGGCAGCAATTCCAATTGAAGCGACTCGCTAGCCGCGATCACGATAAAACCGTGATTGTCGCCCCCAGTCACAACGACTTCAGTGCCGACCTCCAAATACCCCTTGGCACACCGAGCCGAATGTCGTTCCCCGTGCACCACCACAAAACCACCCGGCCGCAACAACGTCGCAACCTCCGCCATATCTCCCACTTTGATTACACGCGGTTCCATTTTGGCTCACCGAAACAACAGGCAACTAGAATGTCGATTCTCAAACGATCCTAGTCTCCTGTCAACTTCTTGACTTGCTGATGACTCATCACTGCGTCCTCGCATCGCCATCGCAAATGCCTGATTCAGGTCCAGCATTGAACCACGAGCCTGGCGTGATAGTATGAACACCCCATGAATCGTGTAATTCGTTTCCGGTGTCAAACTACGATTCCCTTTCGACGGAGTCTTTCAACGATGACTGCTGCCCTACGACTCGTCTGCATTGTAATAGCTTCGACGATTGTCGTTCCGATTGGGACACATGTGACTGCCCCTCTCCACGCCGCAGATCCGGGCATAAGAGTCGTCAAGTTGTCCGGTGACTATGCGTCGTTGGCGATGCACCCTCGCACCGGTGACTTTGCCGCAGTCGATCCGCACAAAAACGTGGTCGCATTCTATCGACAGCAAGACATTCAAGAGGACAGCCTCACGCCGGTCAATACGGTCTCGGTTGGACCGACTCCTTACGCGGTCTGCTTCAAACAGTTTGGCGACCAGTGTGTCTTTGCCGTGGTGTGCACACAAGACGCGAATATGTATGTCATCGATGCAGAAAAACTCACACTGCTTGAGAGAGTCCCGCTGGCTTCGGTTGGTGTCTCGAGTGTTTTTTTATCGCAGAATACCGAAGACCCATTCATCTACTACTGCTACGGTAGCGGACATAGCTCGGCAGTTTCAGCGGTTGATCTGCGTGGGAATCGTCACGTGAAGTCCGTTTTCGACAAAACGCACGGGCGGGACGCGATGGATGCAGCAGTGTCAGCCGATGGCCTGTATGCTTACCGACGCGGTCCGTATTCACCATCGGGTTTGGAGGCGCTCCGTCGCACGAACGCACTTGATGATCAAAACCCCTCGTTCGCGCAAATCTTCTACGACCATCAGTCTGCTTCCGCGTTTACGCCGGGCCCCTTTTCGCGAGTGGTCGCATCCGGGTCGAACATCTATTCGGCCACGCTGGAGACAAAGATCGGAAAACTCCCGTTCGAAGCAGCCGCTTTTTCCTCGAAACGCCCGTTGATCTTTGGCGGTTCGTCATACGCTTCTTACACTCGGTCGAGTCGCTCTGGCTCGTCAAACACGGAACCGCAATCGCACCGCGCTTGGTTGCAGGTCGCTTCGTACAACACCATGAAGCCCGTTGGCCGTCAGGTTTCGTTTCAGTTGAAAACCAGCTTCTCCACCAATGAAATCCCGCGTGGCGTTCAATCGGGTGCTGACTTCAAAAAGATCAACTTTCAACGGCAAGTGCTTTGTGATGACGCACGCGAGCAAACAATTTTCGCTTACCGTGACCATGCAGTTTTCGTGTCGTGGGCTGAATTCGAGTTGCCGGACGAACCATTCCTGCTGCCAACTTTCGAGGCCCCCCAGGAAGTCGTTGCGGGTGAGCCATCTGAACTAAAGATCTCGGCCGACCCTCGAGTGACTTTAAGTCTCATCGAACAACCCAGCGGAATTGAGATCTCTGAAGAATCGCGTCCTCATCAAATCCGCGCAACGTGGACGCCGAAACTCGATGCAATCAGTGAAACGAAATTCCGCGTGAAGGCGGTGTTTGGCGACAGTCAGGCGACATACGATTTCTCGCGTGACGTGTCATATCCAAGCCTCAAATTGCCATTTCAAGCGGACCGTTTCACCTTAATCGATGCTCCCGAATCTCAACAGAATAGCGAGGATACCGAAGACAATCGCGACGTGGACACGCTCCCTAATCAAAGGTTAGCCGTCATTTCAACGATCAAACGGTCAAACTCGGATGCATCACGGGACGGCACCTCTTTTTCCAAGAATGAACCACGTATCGCCGTCGTCGATGTGGCGAACGGGAAGGTTCTCGCCAATCAATCTCTTAGCAATTACGCGAGATTTCTCGAAGTCTCGCCCACGCATGTCTTCCTCGTAACCGAGTCAAACCCCAACCGGTTAGATATCCATGACCTGCAGACGCTCGAACTCAAACATTCGATTCACCGAAATAATCCAATCAAGAAGGTCGAAGTGTACGATGGATCGTTCATGGTCTCCGATCTTGTAACGGCCCGAATCTACCGTATGGATCATTTTCAGCTTGAACGCGAAATCTCGGCACAAATGGCTGACCGAGAGAATTTCTATAACGCATATGGAATTCTGCTCGATGGCTTACTGATGGATCGACAATTCCAGCCGTTGCTCCTTCTTGATGTTCGCGCGATACCGAGCTTGTTGCCAGCCGCCAACAATCGATGGGTGATCGACACCTTCGGCGAACACAGCCGGCAACGAAATGCCAACACCTCGTCGATCAATCTTTCTTCGCCCTGGACACACGTGTTGCGTCCAGGGCATCGGGCACCGATGGGGTCCGCTGACATCCCGGGTACAGACCTGAAAGTGGAACTAGCTTTGACGTCGCGGCCGACGTCGGTCGGAAGTACGATTCGCTCGCAAGAAGTCCTCACGAGTATGTCGCTGTACGTTACGGGTCCCGAAGATCAGCAGATCGTACTTTCCCGGAAATTGCAACCAGCGGGGTTTCGATGGACGGCTGGCGAACAACCGCCACGACCGATGCTAAAAACCGCCGAAAAAACTGCTTACGTGATCGACGGCGATCGGCTATATCGCTGGACCGCGACTGATTCCCCAAAGCACGAAGGCGACTCCTCAAAGTCTTCCATGCCGATACGATGGAAATATCGCCAATCGGCATTTCGGCTCGCAGATGGTCCAAACACGACACTGACCCACGAACTGATTGGAGCCAAGCCGAAAGACGTTAAAATTGAGTTGATCGAAACCCAAGAGGGAATGGAGATCGATTCCAAAACCGGCACGGTCGTGCTGGACAACAACGTCATTCTTGCACGTGCTCAAGAAGTTATCGAGCAAACCGCACAATCGAAGTTTTCACCAGTGCTCCCTAAGACGATTCAATCCAGTTACGAAAATCTTCAGAAACTTGGGACCCAGATTACAAAAAATATTCCTGGCGAACCGTCAACGGGAATCCCGGTCACGGTGCCGATCCGAGTCCAAGCCACGCACGATGACCAGATCGCATCAATTCAGTATTACGTGTTGGCTGACGTGCCGATGGCAGTGCTTGAAAAATCCCTTGAAGAAAGAGCGCCCGCTCTTGCCGCTGAATATGAGAAGTTTCAGGCGGAAAAGGCTGCCCGCCTTGCGGCTCGCAATCCACGCATGAACCTGCTGAACCCCGTGAACAAAAATGACGACCTCAACAAACTGCAAGAACGCATTGAAACGCTCGAAGCCCGCTTGAATCTCATGACCCGACAACTTGATGCCGTACTGAAAAAACTCGATGCAATACAAAAGCCCGAGTAGGCAACAGCAGCGTTACATTGGATTTGCGATCAGTTCTGGCGAATTTCCGGAAGAGAAGTTTTGGTATCGAAAACCGCAGCTTCGTACTGTTTCCGCATTCCACCATTCCCATTCCGGGAAGTTTCCGGGCGTCAAAATAGAGGAGTTAGGCTTAAGTTAACGGTCGTAACGGTCGATCCTGTTTGGTAGGGCACGTTGTGTTTGCCGAATTGGGATCACGAAAATGCTGTACGGACTTTACCTGTCGGCTCAGGGAGCACAGGTTCAATCAAAGCGATTGGACGTGATTGCCAACAACCTGGCCAACGCCGACACCGCCGGATTCAAACGCGATCTTACGATTGCTCAGACGTATCATCCGTATGATGTCGAATACGGAACCGGTCGCAATTTGCCTGGGCATCTGGAGCGTGTAACCGGTGGGACTTCGCTCACCGACGTTGTGACCGACTTCAAAAATGGTTCTCTGGAAGAAACCGGAGCCCGTTTCGATGTCGCGTTGGAAGGCCAGGGGTTTCTCCGGGTGAGTGATGGGCAAAACGAATTTCTCACGCGGGATGGTTCGCTGACACAAAATGCGATCGGTGAACTCGTCACGGAGCAGGGCGATCAGGTCTTGGACAACACAGGCACGCCGATCGTCATCCCCGCAAACGCCACCGAGATTTCGATTAGCGCGGACGGAGTGATTTCCGTGATGGACGAACTCGGTGTGCAATCGCAAGTGGCTCAATTGGATATCGTGGTGCCGCAGTCGTTGGCTGATCTCGAGAAGATCGGTGATAACCGTTATGCCTCAAATGGACCCACGTCTCCCGCCGGACTAGCGACCCGTGTTCGACAAGGGTACGTGGAAGTCTCCGGCGTGAATGCGATCTCCGAAACCGTCCAAATGATCGAAGCATCGAAAGCATTCGAGACAAATCTCAACCTCCTCAAACTTCAAGATGAAACCCTCTCCCGCTTGTTACAAAGTGTGCCAGGGCGGTAGACGGGCCGACAAACGAGTTTCATGGGTTTACGTTGAGGACGGAATTCCGAAGGGGGCGAGATGGGTTTACAAGCACTACACTCTGCTGCGACGGGTATGCAAGCCTTCCAGACCAATCTGGATGTCGTCGCGAACAACCTGGCGAACTCGGGAACGACGGGCTTCAAACGCTCGCGGGTCAACTTCGCCGACTTGTACTATCAGCAACTCAAACTTCCCGGTGCACAAGATGCTCAGGGAGAACTCACCCCCACTGGCGTTGCGGTCGGTATGGGGACACGCGCCGATGCCACTGCGGTCGACCACAACCAAGGCAGCCCACTCGAAACCGAACGACAACTCGACGTCACCATCCTCGGCGACGGATTCTTCGCCGTGCAGGATGGCAACGAGATCATGTATACCCGCTCGGGCTCGTTCAGTTTGAACCCGAACGGCCAACTGGTCACGCAATCCGCGGGACGCGGTCGCGTGCTCGAACCGCCGATCACCGTGTCACCCGAAGCCGTCGAGATATCGATTTCCCAGGAAGGCATTGTGAGTGTTCGCGAGGCCGGCCAGAACACGCTCAGTAATGTCGGACAGATTGAAACGGCCCGGTTCATCAACCCGCAAGGTCTGTTGCAACGCGGCGATAACTTGTATTCCGTCACCGAAGCATCCGGGCAACCGCTCGTCGGTCAACCTGGGCTCGAAGGACGCGGCACACTTCTGCAGGGGTTCCTAGAATCTTCCAACGTCGAGCCCGTGCGGGAACTCGTGGACCTGATCAAAATCCAACGCAACTTCGAATTGAACAGTCAAGTCGTACAGGCCGCCGATCAAACGCTGCAACTCGTCGCCAACTTGCGACGTTTCTAATGGAAATCGACTCGAACTGATCACCGCATTTGCGAGTGGTCGATTCGAATTCGAGGATCGAGCATGGATAATCGAGAATCGAAAATTTGGCTCGTGGGAATCAGCTTGGTCATTGCTTTATGCACGACCGGCAACGCAGCCATCGTACGGTTTCACGAGACTGCAACGATCGAAAATGCTGTTGTCACCCTGGGTGATATCGCAGATGTTACGGATGTCGACCCAACTCTGACGAAGAAACTGCAAGAGACCGTACTCGGTCCGGCTCCTGCACCGGGGACAGAGAAGCACTTCCGCTTTATCGACATGCGGGCCCGACTCCGAGCCGTAGGAATCAATCTCGCCGATCTTGAATTCTCCGGGCACAGCGTGGTCCGAGTTCAAACGCCTAAAGTCACGCAGGCGGCAGTAGTACTGGAACCGATCACTCGAATTCAGCAAACCGCTGCATCTCGTGCACCTTCGCCACGCGAAATCGAACAAGCCGAAACACGCCTCATTCAAGCCGTACGCGAAACGATTCATCACCGTTGGCCGGAATTACAGTTGGACACAGTCAACGTTTCGATCGTTCCGAGTTCCGTTTCGCTAGCCGATTCCCATGCACTTCATACATTTATGCGACAGGAAAGTATCCAGCTCACCGGCTGGCAAGGTCCCGTTGACACTCCACAGGTTTTGACGGCAACGACGACGGATTCTCAAGGGGAACCCGTTCGGCTAACAATCCAGTGCCAAATTCAAATTCAACCGTTTGTACTGACCGTTGCTGAAAGTGTGCCACGCGGCCATATCCTGCAAGCGTCGGATTTGAAGTGGGTCCAATCCCTAAGTCACGAGCAAGCAATCACGGTTCCCGAAAACATCGTCGGACGACAAACCAAACGAGCAATTCGTCACGGTGAAGCGATTGAAACAAAGGATCTCGAGCGTGTGCTACTCGTGCGGTCGCGAGACATCGTGACAGTAACCGTTCGGAGTGGCGGCATCAGTGTGCGACGTGAAATGAAGTCACTCAGCGACGGGGGACTCGACGACCCCATCACCGTCATGAGTTTAACCGGCCAGGACCGGTTAACGGCACGAGTGACCGGCGTCCACACCGCAGAAATCCCCTCACCGACGAGTTCCGTTTCCATCTCTCGAGAGCCAGCAGGAGTGAGTCGATGAGTACAACACGAAACACCCTGCGAACCGCGATGCTCTGTACAGGATCGGTAATCACCGTCGTGTACTTGTTTCAGTCGAACGCGTTGGCACAACCGCCGCAGTTTCCCCCGCGACCGCCCGCCTACGATTTCGGTGACGGCCGCGTGAGAGAACCGTCTTCGTACGGCAATCCGTCGGACTTTGACACCGGATACCCGTTGCAAGAGCCGAATCGTTTGAATCCTGCGCCCCCACCACCGGCGGCACAGTATCCATCCCCATTAAACAATGATCCCCAAAACCCATCCGGCCAAAATCGTTACGCGGATCCTTACCAAGCCGAACAACAACCGCCTTCACCGCAGAACTATTATCCACCACCACAGCAGTATCCGCCGCAGAACCAATATGCACCCCGCGGAGTCTTTCCACCGCCGGACCCTTATTCACAGCCCCGACCATCCGGTTTACCGCCGGCCCGACCTGTTCTGCCACCTTCCGGATATGTCGGTTTCGAACAGCCGTTGCTGATGCAACATCATTCGCTCTGTTTCATTCCGCAAACGCCGCCCCAGGAAATCCATGTCCACGATATCGTGACGATCATCGTCAAAGAGATCTCGGAAGTCTCCGTCGACTCGCGTTTCAATCGAAGTCGACGTGGTTCGTTGCTAGCAGAAATCGGCGAGTTCATGCGAATTAGTGAGGACGGCAATCTCACAAATGCCGCCGAGAACTCACCGGCTATGGATGCCTCTTTGAATGCCAGACTCGATGCGACCGGGCGAGTCCTTGAAAGTGAAGAAATCATCTACCGGATAGCCGCGACTGTTGTTGATGTCTTGCCGAACGGCAACCTCGTACTTGAGGCACGGAAGACCATTGAATCCAATGACGATACTTGGGAATACACCCTCACCGGAACCGTCCGCAGCGTTGACATCAATCGCGACAACACCGCTCTTAGCGAGAACATCGCCAACTTGAAAATCACGAAGGACCAAGCCGGCCGAGTCAAGGATAGTACCCGACGCGCCTGGGGCGTTCGCATCCTCGATGTGATCTTCCCCTTCTAACAATCATTGGAACACCCAGAGGGCTGTCATCGAGCCATTCGATCGAACTATCACCGTCAAATCCAAAATGCAATGAAACGACTACCTTTCCTACTAGCATTGATCGTTCTCCTCGCCAATAGCGATGACGTGTTCGCACGTGTACGACTGGAGAACATCTGCACGATCTATGGTCAGAAAGAAGTCAAACTTACCGGCATGGGACTTGTCGTTGGTTTACAAGGTACCGGTGACGGCGGTCGTAATTTACCCGCAATGCGTGCGTTGCAAGCGGCACTCCAACGCATGAACGCACCAACGGCCATCAATGAACTGCAGAACGCCAAAAATGTCGCGATGGTTATGGTCGAGGCCACAGTCCCTGCAACAGGACTCCGAAAAGGACAACGCATCGACGCCCATGTGAGTTCCGTCATGGGTGCTAAAAGCCTGCGGGGAGGACGTCTACTAGTCACACCATTGACATCGACAGATCCTCAAAAGAAAGACATTGCACTTGCATTAGTTTCCGGCCCGCTATTCATTCAAGAAGCCGGACAAGAAACAACCGCGAAGATCCCGAATGGAGTGGTCTTGGAACACAACTTTCCCGGGCTATTCGAGAACACAGCGAATGGTCACCTTGTCACGCTATTACTCGACGCCGCCCACTCTAGCTTCCATAGTGCCAACGAAATTGCGCGAGCAATCAATACCGAATTTGGCTTTGAAGTACGGTACTCGCGACTCGCAAAGGCAAGTGGTCCCGGTGTGGTTCAAGTCCAAATCCCTGAACAGTACCATGATGACCCTGTTCAATTCATCGCTTTACTACTAGCAATTAGCATTGAGAATCCCCATACCCAAGCACGGGTCGTTGTGAATGCGAAGACAGGCGTCATCATTGTCACTGGTGAAGTCGAAATTAGTCCGGTTGTGATATCTCACAAGAACCTGACAGTTCAAGTCGGCGGCGCGAACCCATTACCAGTGGGGCCAACAGCTGGCAGGTTTGTACCAATCGTCGACAACACGAATGAGAACTCACCGCAACGTCTGGACGACCTAATTCAAGCACTCAATCAGCTTCGTGTCCCGACAGATGATGTGATTGCGATCATTCGCGAACTTCATCGAACTGGCAAACTACACGCCGTCTACCAAGAGAACGGTTAGAAACTGAATCCGCAAGGATGACGAATCATGTCGACTATCAACACTGCACTGCTACCCTCTGCGGGCACTCCGAATGAACACGAGGAGGTTCGCCAAGCTTTTCAAGAGTTTGTCGGGGGTACGTTTTTCCGCCAGATGATCAAGTCACTACGAAGTGCACAGGGAGAACCTGCGTACTTTCACGGTGGACAAGCAGAACGCATTTTTCAGGGACAGTTCGATGAACACATCGCTGACGATCTTGCGGAGAAACATGGAGATGCGTTAGCGGCACCTCTCTTCCGAGCATTTGAATCGCAACGAAATGGTCGTGTTCTAACATCCATTCGAGGTGCCCAAGCCGAGGCCGCCGCTAGTTATTCAGCTATGGACTCCCTCGGCGTAACAGAATCCTCAAAAGGTTCGATAACAAGGTCGACGATTTGAGTCCCAAGTTTAGACGATGTCGAAGGCGGAGAAATGACAACACCATTAGACAACTCACTCGCTCGCGAACTCGATCGCATTCTGAGCGAGATTCAGTCGGCGAATGAAGAACTTGAACAAGTTCTTTGTCATCAAGACGAATTGCTAGTCGTCGCGGATGCTGCCGGGTTGAAGGATTCCGCATCAAAACAGAACGAGTGCGTTCAACGTTTACAAGCATTGTTGTCCCGCCGAGAGGAATGGCTTCATAAAGCCACTCATCAAGGTGAACCGGTTCGATCCATTACCGAATGGGTTCGTCAGACTGCTAGTCCCAACGCGACGCGATGGCTCGATCAGCTCGCGCAAATCAAACAGTCGACCGAACGAGTTCGTCGACAAACTTGGCGTCAATGGGTTGTTGTACAAGGTGCTCACCGTCATCAATCGGAGTTATTGCAGTTAATCGCCAGAAATGGTCGTAAAACAGTCGGTTATGGACCTTCGGCACAGACGGAATCCCGTGGGGGTGCCATCTTAGATGCATCGGCGTGACCTCGGCGATTACAGAGCTAGCAGGTCGGAGCAAATCCTATGAGCTTGAATGGAACACTAAGCACTGCTGGTCGGTCGCTCGAGGTTTTTAGCGCTGGGGTTCAAGTCACCGGCGAGAACATCGCGAACTCCAGCACGCCCGGTTATATTCGCGAAGAGATCATCCTTGAAACTGGCGGTTCCTATAGTAATGGGAACTTGCTATTTGGAATTGGAGTTCTTGGACAGGGCGTTCAACAGCAAATCGACTTATATCTCGAAGGTCGACTCTACTCCGCCACGACTGATGCCGCTGCTGCAGATGCCAGACAAGAGGTCTATGGACAACTCGAAATCGAGCTTCGAGAACTTGGTGATAGCGACCTGTCGACGAGTCTCAATGACTTCCAACAAGCGCTCGCGAACTTAGCTGACGAGCCGGAATCCGAATCACTACGATCGCTCGCTATTCAGCAAGGGCAAGAACTTGCCAATGACATTCGCGACCTTCGTGTACGTATCGATCAACTCCGCACCGACCAAACTGCTCGTGTTGAGCAACTCGTCGAAGAAGCGAACGGGCTGATCAATGAGATCGCGCGTCTCAACCCTCGGATCGCAGGACTAGAAGCTGCTAGTAATTTTTCTAGTAATGCCGGGGGCGAACGCTCGCAACGTTACGCTGCAATGCGACGGCTATCGGAGATTGTCCCCGTCCGCTTCCGCGAGAACCCGAGTGGCACGGTCGACATTTACTCAGGTTCCGACTTCCTGATTTTAACCGGCACCACTCAGAATCTCGAAGTTGTTAGAACTAACACGAATGGCGTTATCACTAATAGTGTCGTCGCAAGTGTCACGAAAGCCGACCTTAGTCGATCGGGTGGCGAACTCCGCGGCGTCATTGAAGGTCGCGATGAGATCCTGGGGGGATTCGTCGAGAAGCTCGATCAATTTGCGAGTGGACTTATCTCCGAGTTCAACCGTCTGCATGCATCGGGCGAAGGGACCACGGCATCTACCACGTTGACTTCATTGACGGAAGTTTTCGACAGTACAGCGGCGCTAAACACGATCGACTTACCGACAGTTCCTGAACACGGTGAGTTTGAAGTTAAGATCCACAACCAACTCACCGGGCTTATCGAAACAACGACGATACCAATCGATCTCGACGGAATTGGAACGGATACATCACTCACTGACTTACAGGCTGCCCTTGATGCGATTCCTAATCTTTCAGCATCAATCACACCCCGCGGACAGCTACAACTTGACGCTGCATCGGGCTATGAGTTCTCGTTTGCTAACGACTCAAGTGGTGTGCTCGCCGGTCTAGGAATCAACACGTTTTTCTCTGGATCGGACGCCGCGTCAATTGGTGTCAACGCCGCCGTCATCCAGAATGCTGATTTGCTAGCGACGGGACAGGGTGGCGGTCCATCCGACGGACGAAATGCGAGCCGACTTGCTGAGTTTCTCGACGGCCCCGTAACGGCTCTGGGTGACAGGAGCCTGACGGGGTTCTATGAGAATGTCATTGGCGAGATCGCTCAAAGTTCGGCCTCGGAACGAGCGATTTCCGAGGGAGTTGCAACCTACCGAGACTCTTTGCAAAGCCAGCGAGATCAATTCTCAGGGGTCAGCCTCGACGAGGAAGCGCTCAAACTGATTGAATTCCAGCACTCTTATCAAGCAGCCGCTCGAATCATCACGACTGTCGACGAACTTATGCAAGTCATGCTGAACCTATAACAAGACTATAGCGACTCACCATCGAGTGCATGGCTTGACTCAATTCCTAGTTTTCGTCATCCGACCCACTGAACTGTCATGACAATCGGACCATTACTAGCCGGACGCATCCCGAACTCGCTGATCAGTCAGCGACTCAAGCAGAACTTGCAAACGAGCCAGCAACTGCTAGCTAGATTGCAGGATCAAGCTGGGAGTGGGCAAAAGTTCTTCGTTCCGAGTGAATCGCCCGCAGCCGCTGTGCGGACGATTGTATTTCAACGTTCGCTCGAAAGACAGGAACAGTATCAAACGAGTGTTCAGACGAGTTCTTCGTTCCTAGCTGCAAGCGAACTAGCACTTCAGTCCGTCAACGATGGACTAAACGAGGCCAAATCGATTCTCCTGAACGGGAGCGGCAATAACATGAGTGAGGCGGAACGTCTCACGCTCGCCGAAGACGTGCAAGCGCTGATTCAAGGATTAGTTGGCACTGCGAACACGCAGTTTCGTGGAAGATATCTGTTTGGTGGCAGTCAGTCCGAGGCTCCACCATTTGAGATCACTGACTCCGGGGCCGTACGGTATTTGGGTGATGGCTTAGAGATCGACTCACACCTCGACTCGGGGCTCACGCTCTCTAACAATGTCGATGGTATTTCCGCGTTTGCTGCGGTCTCGGAACCGGTTTTGAATGATGTGAATCCGGCACTCACGCTACAGACAGCGATCAGTTCGCTCAATAGTGGTCTGGGTGTGGAACTTGGCCAGATCACTGTCACCGTCGACGACGGAGTGAATCAGCAAACCGCAACCGTAGACCTCACGGGCGCGCGTCGAATTGAAGACTTGCAAACGCGAATTGAAGCGGCTTTTGCAGCGGGTCCAATCACTTTGGCGGTCGATATCGATCCGGCGACAAGTTCGGGATTGCGACTTACACCGTCTGCTGGAACGGTGGAAGTGGCTGATATTACGGGGTCAGCGACGGCTGCTCAGTTAGGGATCGAAAGTCCTGCAGTTGCGGTGGTGAACGGTGGCAACCTGAACCCTCGATTAACGCTACAGACACAACTTTCCAGTCTTAACGGTGGCACGGGAATCGGAGTGACCACAGGCACCGGGTTACAGATCACCCAGGGCGACCGGACCGTAACAGTCGATCTTTCCACGGCGACGACAGTCGAGGATGTGTTTAACTCATTGCAGAAAACAGGACTCGATCTCGTTACAGAGATCGACCCAACCGGACGCGGTCTGATTGTGGCCAGTCGGGTGAATGGGGTTGATTTTTCCATCGGTGAGAACGGCGGACAGAATGCAACGCTGCTCGGTTTACGCACGTTGACGGGCACGACGACACTCGCCGAACTTGATGGTGGACTTGGTGTGCCAGTTGATAACGGCACGCCGCTTCACATCCAACGGCGGGATGGAACCGAAGTCGAGATTGACCTCGCAGGGGCCAAGAACGTGCAACAAGTGCTCGATGCGATCAACGCGGTCGATCCCGGAGTGCTGGTGGCATCGTTGAACGCTGTCGGGAACGGCATTTCTATTACTGACAACGATGGCGTTAGCACGGGGCCTTTGATTATCGAAGAGAACGCGATCTCGTCAGCGCTCGGCATTGCCGGGCAGGAAAACGGAACAAATCCCGCGACGCCGTTCGTCGGTGTCGATAAGAACCCGCAGGAACCGGAGGGAGTCTTTGGAATCCTTGTTCGCCTGGAAAATGCCTTGCGAACCGGTGACCAACGCGAACTCAATCGGTTGCAACCATTGTTCAACGATGAAGTCGACCGTTTCAACGCGTTGCGTGGCGAAGTCGGAGCGAAACTCAAAGTTCTGGAGACCGTAGCCAATCGATTGGCCGACCGTGAGGTGCAAATTCAGGCCGATCTTTCGCAGGAATTCGACGCCGACCTCACCGAGGTCATTACGCAAACGAACAACATCCAAATCGCGTTGCAGGCCACCTTGCAGATCGCGGCCCAATCGAGCCAACTCACGTTGCTATCGTTTCTCTAAGTTACGCAATGAGATCTTCGATCACATGGCCATGTACGTCGGTCAAACGAAAATCGCGACCGGCGTAACGGTACGTGAACTTTTCGTGATCAAAGCCCATGAGCTTGAGAATCGTGGCGTGAAGATCGTGCACATGTACACGATTCTCGACGGCTTTGAAACCGAACTCGTCGGTGGCACCGTATGCCTGTCCGCCTTTGACACCGCCGCCGGCAAGCCACATGGAAAAGCCATGATGGTTGTGGTCACGACCATTGATCTTGCCGGCGTTACTGCCTTTCTTCGGCATTTCCACGACCGGCGTGCGGCCGAATTCGCCGCCCCAAATCACAAGTGTCTCATCGAGCAAACCACGTTGCTTCAGGTCAGTGAGAAGCGCACCTATCGCTTGATCACACTGACCGGCAAGCCGACGGTGATTGACTTCGAGATCGTCGTGGTTGTCCCACGGTTGGCCCGCTCCATGCCAGACTTGCACGTAACGCACGCCTCGTTCGACGAGTCGCCGAGCAATCAGAATTTGTCGAGCTTGCGTGCCGGGACCGTAGGCATCGAGGATGTGCTTTGGCTCGCGAGACACATCAAATGCGTCGGCGGCTTCTTGTTGCATGCGGTAGGCAAGTTCGAACGATTGAATTCGCGCTTCAACGACAGGGTCATGCGTTCGTGAGGCTTGATACTTGGCATTAAGCGTCTGTAGCAAATCGAGTTGCCGACGCTGTTCCGGCTCAGGGATGCGTTTGTTTTCCACGTGTTCGATCAGCTTGTTGATCTGCGTGTGACGCGTATCGATGTACGTTCCTTGATAGATCCCGGGCAGAAAACCGGCTTGCCAATTCTGTGACTCCTGAATCGGATAACCGCCAGGGCACATCGCGATAAACGCCGGCAGGTTTTGATTCTCGGTGCCCAAACCGTACGTCAGCCAAGAACCGACACTCGGGCGGATTAACCGGGCATCGCCGCAGTTCATCAGCATCAGCGACGGTTCGTGGTTCGGGACATCGGCGTGCATCGAACGAATCACGGCGATGTCGTCAATGTTCTCGGCGGTCTTCGCGAACAGCTCGCTCACTTCAAGACCGCTTTCGCCATACTTCTTGAACTTGTACGGCGATCCCAAGGCGGCTCCGGTCGGGCGTTCGGTCCGCAAGTTCTCCATCGGCAACTTCTTGCCATGGTACTTAGTGAGCTGGGGTTTCGGATCGAACGTATCGACCTGCGACGGCCCGCCGTTCATGAAGAGATGAATCACCCGTTTGGCTTTGACCGGAAACTGGGGATTCTTCGGCAAGAGCGGATTCGTCCCCGCCGCCGATGCGTTCTCCGCCAACATCTGACCAGCGAACAACGCCCCAAATCCCATACCGCAACGAGACAAAGCATGACGACGAGAAATTCGTTCTGAAAACATGGCGGGATTCTTTCGGTGGGAGTACAAGGCGGGGTCGAGGTTGCAGCATGGCTGCTAATTCCTGTCCACACAGCACAGTATTTTACGCGATCAAGACATCGCTGACGAGGCTAAACTCGGGCAGTGACGTTGGAGCCAGTCACTCGGGGACTTCGCCGGGCCGTCACTTTCGGCGTGTCGGGCGAAGTGTCGTTGGGCATGTCGGACGCGGCGATTCACGAACGGCACGCGGATCGCCTCTCGATCATCTAACCCCATGGCCTTGAGAATGTCTCGCACTTGTTCACCCGCAAACGGGGCCAGTAACGGGTCTCGCAGGGAGATATGAAACTGCACATCGCACGGGTTTCGCAATCCGGCCGCGAACTGCAACACATCCGCATCGCGATCGGCAAGAAAGTGACGTTCGGCGATTGCAAGAAAAATCCGAGCTGAATCGTCGGTCTGAACGCGTCCCAAATCGTCTGTCGGCAACCAATCGACCAGGGTCGTGATCACCGGTTGTGCCTCCAGGGACGTTGTGCGGCGGTCGAATTCGGACATTGAAATCGGACCTGATTGCGGGTCGACCTCGACACCGGCGTTTTCGAACTCTTCTTCAATGACGGCCAACGTTTCCGGGAAATGGGCCACCACCACGCTAAGACCGGTTTGTGCTCGTCGTTGCCAGTCCAGTACCAACCCGTGGTGTTTGCACGCCGGTGCGAGCCAAATCAAATCGGCATGCAATTTGACGGGGGGACGACGAGAAAACGGATTCCAAAAAGGCATAGATGCATCAGTGACGCGAAAGGGAAAACATGCGGGAACGCATTTGCTCGATTTTCGGTGGTCGGATGAACAAACGAGACTACAATGACTCAGACACTTTTTGATTTGATATCACATTGGATCGTTCATGGATCGAAACGCCAAATTGGAAATCCTGGCCGATGCCGCGAAGTACGATGCATCTTGCGCCAGTAGCGGGTCAAAGTCTACACGGGCGAACTCGCGACTCGGCAGTACCGAGGGCATGGGGATTTGCCATAGTTATACGCCAGACGGACGATGTGTCTCGCTGCTGAAAATTCTCCTGACGAATTACTGCATCTACGATTGCCAATACTGCGTGAACCGCGTCACCAGCGACACGCCCCGAGCCCGTTTCACGCCGCAGGAAGTCGTGCAACTGACGCTTGATTTCTACCGTCGGAATTATATCGAGGGACTGTTCCTCAGTTCGGGAATTATTGTCGATTCCAACTACACGATGGAGCAACTCATCGCGGTCGCGCGGAGTCTTCGACAAGATCATGGCTTTGGCGGCTATATCCATTTGAAGACGATTCCCGCAGCTGACGACGAGTTGATCGAGGAAGCCGGTTTGTGGGCGGATCGTTTGAGCGTCAACATTGAATTGCCCACCGAAGCTGATTTGAAGAAACTCGCACCGGAGAAGAAGAAACCGGCGATCACCGAGGCGATGAGTCATATTCGGCAACGTCGCGATGAAATCCAGGCGGATCGGAAGGCTGGTTTCAAAGCCCCGCGATTTGCGCCGGCGGGTCAGAGTACTCAAATGATCGTGGGGGCCACCGACACGCCCGACGCCGGAATTCTGCGAACGGCGAGCGAATTGTATGGCGATCATCACCTGAAACGCGTGTACTATTCGGCGTTCAGTCCGATTCCGCATGCCGACGCCCGTTTGCCGGGGTTGTCACCTCCGCTCATGAGGGAACATCGATTGTACCAGGCCGACTGGCTGCTGCGATTCTACGGGTTTGACGTCAACGAAATCGTCGACGATGCCCAACCAAATTTGAGTCTAGAACATGATCCGAAAATGGCATGGGCACTCGGTCATCGTGAGTTTTTCCCAGTCGATTTGAACACCGCTCCTCGGGAAGCGATTCTGCGTGTTCCCGGAATCGGTACGAAGAACGTCACACGAATTTTGAAGATGCGACGCTGGAAACGCATTCGCATCGAAGACCTCAAGAAGCTTCGCGTGTCCCTCAAGAAGACTGCGTCGTTCGTGTTGGTCGATGGACATAATCCGAACTTGAAAGACCTCGACCGTTTGGACCTTAGTAAGAAAGTCCGAACACGACATCGACAACTCACCCTATTCGATGCCGCTGGGTCGGCACTGACGGGGGAAGTATGATTACCCGGTCGGCGGAGTACTTTGAAGATTGGCGAGCCACCGCACGTGAACTTCTGCAAGCGGGGATTCGCTCCGAAGATGTGCGGTGGATCGACCGTTGGCAGAAATCCAACACCCTGCAATTTGCAGATGACGATTCCGATGATCTTGGCAATCGCAAACAACTTGGCAAACCGTTTACTGTGTCACCAAAGTTTCTGCGGTTGGCGCAGAAGGTGGCATCCCATTGTGATCCGCTTCGCTGGGAAGTAATGTACCGCGTTCTGTGGCGGATGACGCATGGTGAACGGTATCTACTCGATGTGAGTTCCGATGACGATGTGCTCACACTGACGAAAATGGACGCCGCTGTTCGTCGGGAAGCCCACAAAACCAAAGCGTTTGTGCGGTTTCGATCTGTGCAACGCGATGACGAGGAACATTTTGTCGCTTGGCATCGTCCCGATCACTACGTCTTGCGATTGACGGCTCCGTTCTTTTCGCGTCGCTTTCCGGAAATGCGTTGGACGATTCTAACACCGTACGAATCCGCCGCCTGGGATCCCGTAGCCAAGCAACTGCGTTATGGTGAGGGCGTGCCTGCCTCGGAAGCACCGTCGCCGGATGAGTTGGAGGACCTATGGAAGACGTACTATGGAGCGATCTTCAATCCAGCACGGATCAAGCTGAAAGCCATGCGGGCGGAGATGCCTTTGAAACATTGGCCTACGTTGCCGGAAACGAAAATCATTCCCGACTTGCTCGCCGATGCCCCACGACGCGTGCAAACGATGATCTCTCAAACCGAAGGATTCGCCATGTCCGCCGCCGATTTTCTCCCGGAAACCAAGACGCTCGAAACACTCGCTGCCGCTGCCGCAACGTGCGAAGGCTGTGACCTTTACAAGGACGCCACTCAAACGGTCTTTGGCAAAGGACCGGCGTCGGCACGAGTGATGATGGTCGGCGAATGTCCCGGGGATCAGGAAGACATTCAAGGCGAACCCTTCGTCGGCCCCGCCGGGAAACTCCTCGATGATGCCTTGAAGACGGTCGGCATCGATCGCAACTTGGTCTACATCACGAATACGGTCAAGCACTTCAAGTTCGAACCACGCGGCCGACGACGACTCCACAAGAAACCCGGTGCCCGCGAGATCGCAGCGTGTAAACCCTGGTTGGAACATGAGATCGAACTCGTTCAACCGGACGTAGTTATGTGTCTCGGCGCGACGGCAGCTCAGGCAATTATTGGTCGCGACTTTCGTATCACCAAGCAAAGAGGTGAGTTCCGCGAAACGGATTGGTCGTCGTGGACAATCGCCACTTATCACCCCTCTGCATTACTCCGCGCTCCCGATCCCGACGCTCGTGCAAACATGCAAGCCGCGTTCGAGGCCGACTTGCAGAAAGTTGCCGATCAACTTCGGGACCTAGACTCGCCTCAGACATGAACATTTCAACACATGAAGACACCTTAAAAACGGATCCGAGAATTTTCCGAAAAAAATCATTCCGTGTGTCTCAAAACTCCATGATTCTCCTACAAGCTCGATGCAACCGCTACTTGCCATAAGCCGTTTTTCGAGAATCGTTTACGGCATTCTACCTATAAAGTTCGTCCTAGCTTGCGATATGGCCGCGTGTTCAGACTACCCCGACATCTAGTAGGACAGGCGGGTAACAGCTCCAAAATGAGCGAATTTGTAGACAACTGAGGACGGAGTTTTTAAGATCGCTCGCGTCAACAAAATCAAACACGCTTTTTCGCGAAGCACACATAACAACTTGAGTTCTGGGCCGGATAATGAAAATCGCACGATTTGATTTTCGATCAGTGATGGACCGAACCCAAGTTCGCTTCGGGATTCTGTTGACGCTGGACAATACAGAGTTTTGATAACGGCGAGCTTCCCGTTAGCTCGCTGTTTTTTTTGAAACGGATGCACTGGATGTGCATTTGAACCCCGCGAAAGGATTCGACAATGGCCCGGAAACCCCTCATCGGTATTAATGGTGATTTCCGTCCCGCACGCAAGGATTCGATTCCGCTGACCTGGATCAACTCCGGCTATTACGATTCCGTAACGGCAGCCGGTGGACTTCCAATGATCATCCCACCATTGGCCAGCGACGATGACTTGCGACAGTTCTTGGAAATGCTCGATGGCTTAGTCATTACGGGCGGTGCGTTGGACCTGGATCCGATCCGTCTCGGTTTGGAACTTCATCCGTCCACCCGTCCGATGCCCAACCGTCGGGAAGATTTTGACCGTCGTCTTTGCCGGTTGGCCGTCGAAATGAAGATTCCTGTGCTCGCCATCGGCTTGGGAATGCAAGAACTCAATGTCATCTGTGGAGGTACACTCTACCAACACGTCACCGAAGATGTGCCGAAAGCGTTTCATCATCGCGATTCCGTCGAGAACTGCCTCCGTCACATCATCGATATCGTTCCAGGCACACGGGTCGACAAGATCTACGGCCCTGGCGAAATCCGAGTGAACAGCCAACATCATATGGCTGTGGATCAACTCGCTCACTGTTTCAAAGTTTCTGCAACCGCACCTGACGGTGTTATCGAAGCCTACGAATCGATTAGCGACGATTGGTTCTGTCTCGGCGTGCAATGGCACCCGGAAAATAGCACCGCGTCGGCTCTTGATATGCAAGTCTTCGAAAACTTCCTCGAAGCCTGCGAAGAACCCGAACCAGCTCTGCTGCAAATGCCGCAACGACGAGCAGCATAACACCAAGAATCGCCAAGCGATTCGCCAAATCCGCAAGTTACCTGAAGTTATTCGGTCCAGGATGTGATGGAGTTTAACGCTGCATCACATCCCCTGCCGGAACCGTGTGGAATCCGTGGCTGACATGATGTCGGCCGATACGGGGCATGGACGCCAACTTTCCACACGGGCCCCTCATGGCAACAATTGCGGGTAACGTTCCCAAAATTGCGCGGCTGCTAATGGGCGACGGTTTTGTGATTGAATGACTTCCAACGGTTCGGTGTCAATCACCTCTAACGTTGGCATGTCACGAAGCACTTCCCAACCGGTTTTGATTTTCTTTGGTGTGAGCAAAACACGTTGCAGTGCCAACCGGCTCAGCGGCGTCAGATCGGTCACCGGTGTGTCGATGATGTTCAATCGCTGTAACGATGACATCGTTGCCAGCGGAGACAGATCTTCGACCGGCGTGCCCTGAATATCCAAACTCGTGATCGAACGATTCGAAAGCGGTGTGAGGTCTTTGACTTTCGTGTCGACCAGCCACAATGTGCCGATGCTGGTATCCCCTAAGCTACTCAGACTGTCGAGCGGTGTGCCGACGAGGTTGAGTTCTCGTAGCGACATTCCCGCCAATGCCGACAAATCTTTCACCGGTGCCCGGCTGAGATAGAGCTTTGTCAATGGCATGCCGGCTAATGGCGACAAGTCCGCCACTTGCGTTTCTTCCGCATACAACGCTTCCAATGGCATGCCGGCCAATGGCGACAAATCGGACACTGCCAATCCCCGCAGGTCGAGTTCGCGTAAAGGCAACCCTTTCAGTGGCGAGAGATCTGTTACGCCCGAGTTATACAAGTTCGCCGCGATGATTTCACCCTCACGCTCCGCGAACTGGGCGTTCTCATTGGCGCCCAACTGGGTGCGTAATTCTTCAATCGAGACCGTTTTCGGGGCATCGGCTGATTCTGTTGGAGCGGCAGACGACTTCCGTTGTGCAGGCGCGGTCGGTTGAACGGGTTCTGGTTCGGTCGCCGGGGGTTCTTCCCCACATCCGAGGCTGAGAGACAAAACACCGACACAAAGAAGCCATTTCGGCAGATTCACAGCCAACCCTCCGGAAGAACGCTCGATTCAAATTCACAAAGTCATCTTGCTCACGGTACCAGACAGACTGGATTTCGTCACGCCGCCGGGGCACACTGGCGTTGAAATCCAACCTGGCTGATCAATTCGTATCCATACGGGAACTTGAACCCATGAAACAGATTCGCGAACGGCTCCAGCGCGACGAACTGACGCTGATAGCCGGCGTCGGGCGGGCGATGCATCACAACTTGCTGCAAATGATCGGCTTGCAAGGTGGATTCCAGGGCGTATGGTTCGATCATGAGCACGTTGGGTTCGGCATGCGGGAACTGGAAGTCAGTTGCATGGCGGCTCGAAGTGTGGGGTTGGAATCGTTCACCCGCATTGCTCCCACAGATTACGCCTTGGTGACAAAGTGTCTGGAAGCCGGAACCGGCGGCGTGATGGCGGCTCAAATCTTCACGGCCGATCAAGCTCGACAGTTTGTGCAATGGTCGCGTTTTCATCCGCATGGTTGTCGAGGCTTGAACACCGGCGGATTCGATGGCCAATACGCAACGGTCCCGCCAGCGGTCTTCTGCGAACAAGCCAACGCGAACTCGTTCATCGCGATTCAGATCGAAACGCTGCAGTCTGTGGAAGAAGTTGATGAGATCGCCGCCATCGACGGTGTGGACTTGTTGTTCGTCGGGCCGAGCGATCTCAGTCAGGCGTTTGGAGTCACGGGGCAGTTCTTCCACGAAAAGTGTTTGGACGCGATCGACCGAGTCGCGGCGGCGTGTCGCAATCACGGCAAAAGTTGGGGCGCGGTTTGCGTGTCGCCGGAACATGGAGAGATGATGGTCGAGAAGGGCTGCCGACTGCTCTCTCCCACAAACGAACTCAAAATGTTCTCCGCCGGCATCGCTGCCACGAAAGCTACCTATGCGAAATTCTTCTAGGGCTTCCTACGCGTGGACGGCCTCCAAGGTTGCCTGTATCGCGGAATCGAAAGACGCCACAAGCATCTCAGCCATCTGACGTTTGTCAGCCAAAACGGTTTCACAAAGCGATTGCGTTTGCGGATCGGCCAGACGTTGGGCGGTTCGCTTAAGCAATTCGTAGCCACCGATCTGCAGATGGAGAACTGCGTAAACAAAGGCAGCGAGTTTGGCGGGGGTATCAGACTGCATTTGAAAGAACCAACCCCAATTCAATCCCGCGACAGCCAGCACACCGTCTCTAAGTTCCGACACGTCCGAGCCGAGAGCTTCGAGTCGTTCCTCGACCAAACGCATATGTTCGCGAATCCGTAGAAGTTGCTTATGATACACCTCTTCCAACGACGAATTGCCGGCGATTTTCTGGCTCTTTTCTAATAGTTGCACACCCTGACTTTCGAAGGCATGCACTTCCGCCAGATGCTTGGTGAGATGCTGATCAAGTTCCTCGGGCGAGACATCGACGTGGGAAGCTTGTTCCGCTGCATCGAATCGCTTTTCGAGTCGCTCCATCATGGCGCGTTCTTGGCGGCGAATTGTTTCGGCCGTCGCGACGGTTTCCGCATCGTCGGCCGCTTTGGCGAATCGGATCAACATCTCATACCCGGCCCATTCCATTGCCTCGTAGGCATACGCATGGTCGATCAATCGTCCGGGTGTCTCTGGTTGAACTTGTGCAAAGAGCAAAAAGCCTTTGCCGCCGATTTTCATGATGGCATCTTTGACGGCCGACGGCGAACCCCCGCAGGCTTCCAAACGTTCGCGGACGAGTTCCGCCTGTCGTTCGGTTTCGTCGTGGTGCTCTCGGAAGTCGGCAGCCAGTCCCAGATCACCAGCAATCTCGGGAGCCGACACTAACTGGGCTAGCGCCTGTTGCTCGACCGAGTACATATCGCTCAAGAAATGCGTGAGCTGCTCTTGGGGTGTGCGTTTCATCGAAATCCTCCTCAATCGAGTCGTAGACTTCATAGTCGTGTCGCGACCCTAATTGTAGGAGAATCCAATTTCCGGACGACCTGGGAAATTCCCTTATTCGTTGAAGGTGCTTTTCCGTCGGAGGATATGGTGGTAATGCTGGGCGAAGCGGTGGGATTCGTCGCGGACGTACTGCAACAAACGCAATGCGAATGAATGTCGGCTGAGTTTCCGAGGCTCGGCTTCGCCAGGTACGTAGACTTCTTCCTCACGCTTGGCGAGTGAAATCACGAACGGCGGTGGTGACGTGACCCCGATGGTTTCCATTGCTCCCAAGGCCGCGTTCAGCTGGCCTTTGCCTCCGTCGATCAACAAGATATCGGGGAACTTTCCGTGCTCTTGCTGCAAACGACGAAGACGTCGTGAGACGACCTCACGCATCGAACCAAAGTCATCTACGCCTTCGACAGTTCGAATTTTGAACCGTTTATAACCGTGTTTGAACGGCAAGCCATCAATGAATTGCACCAAACTTGCGACGGTTTCACCGCCCTGCAAATGGGCGATGTCGACACCTTCGATCACACGAGGCATCTCCGGGAGTTGGAAGATTTTTTGTAAGCCCTTGAGACCTTTCTTCGGATCGACATAGAACGCTTCCGGTTGGGCGTGTTGCTCCAAGTCGCCACGCAGATGGATTGTCTCCAACGCTTTGATGTCGTCTCTGAGTCGGGCGGCTTTCTCGAATTTGAGTTCCTTCGACGCCGCCGCCATTTCCGTTTGTAGCTCCTTGATCACCTTAGCTTTTTTACCGTCGAGAAACAGTTTCAGCCGGGCGATATCGCGTTTGTAGTCTTCCTGGCTGATCCGCAGATTGCAGGGAGCCGTGCACTGGTTGATACTCGCAAGCAGACATGGACGAAACCACCGCCAGCGTTCGTCTTGTTCGTCGATGTCGAGTGTGCAGGTCCGGAAACGAAAGATCTTCTGCAGAACCGTGATCGTGCCTCGGAGTTGTCCAGCACTGGTAAACGGGCCGTAGAGTTTCACGCCTTTTGTTTCGGGTTTGCGAGTGAACTCGATACGGGGAAAATCTTCGTTCGTCGTGATTTGCAAGTACGGAAATGTTTTGTCGTCTTTGAGATCGGTATTGAATCGTGGCTGAATATCTTTGATCAACCGGGCTTCGAGCAACAACGCATCAACTTCGCTGTCGGTCGGGATGTGGTCGATATGGTCGATCTCTTTGACCAACTCCGCGGTTCGTCGCTCGGTTGCCGCCTGCGACGAAAAATAGCTGAGCACGCGGCTGCGAAGATTGACCGCCTTGCCGACGTAAATCACACGGCCTTCCGCGTCTTTCATCAGATAGACGCCCGACTCGGTGGGAAGCTCCCGGGCCTCGGCGTATGCCGACAGTCGCCCGTGCACATGCCCATCGGGCGGCAGTTCCGATTGTGATTTTTCGTCCGTGTCCGCCATGACAAGCGATTCCTGCAGTCTCGATTGTGTTCGCCACCGACTGGTATTGTTGGCCGATTTCGGGAAACGTCAATACTCAATGCGGACACAAAGACCGATTCACGCAGGCCGACAAGCAACTCCGTTGAGATAGGCCCTACCAGGCTGATAGTATTTTTCGTGTGATTCTATCGGCGAGCTTCAAGCAGTTCACTCGACGGACAGAAGGACTGAAAGATGGTCTGGCGGTAGGAAACACGGCGAAACTCCGTCCTTTTCTCCTGCGAGTCTCAAAATGCGGCGAGCCATCAGTTGCACTCCGGAATGTGTTCCTACTCGATTCGTCCTTCGCGTGACACTGTTGTTGTTCGTTGTGGGAATGATCGAAAGTCGCATCGGAATCGCCGCCGACGAATCGGTTTCGCGTCCGAATATCGTACTGATCTTGGCGGATGATTTAGGATACGGCGAATTGGGTTGTTACGGTGGCAAAGACATTCCCACGCCCCATATCGATTCTATCGCAACCAATGGCGTCCGGTTCAGCGATGGCTATGTGACAGCCCCGTATTGTGCCGCCTCGCGGGCAGGGTTGCTCACCGGGCGATACCAAACTCGCTTCGGGTTTGAGTTCAATCCGATCGGAGCGAGAAACGAGAATCCCGACGTCGGTCTACCCGATGCTGAGAAAACGATCGCCGATGATTTGCGAAACGCAGGGTATGTGACGAGTCTCGTCGGGAAATGGCATCTTGGCGGAACCGCAAACTTTCATCCGCAACGACGTGGCTTCGATGAGTTCTTCGGGTTTCTCCACGAAGGCCATTATTTCGTTCCGCCCCCGTGGGAGGGAGTGAAAACATGGCTCCGGCGAAAGACGCTCCCCGACGGTGGCCAAGGTCGTTGGACTTCGGCGGACGGACGGGTCATCTGGTCCACGCACATGGGTTACTTCGAACCGGCATACGATGCGAACAATCCGGTCCTACGTGACAGCCAACCGGTCAACGAAACCGAACATCTCACCGATGCCATCACGCGGGAAGCCGTGGACTTTGTCAATCGCAACCACGAGCAACCGTTTTTCCTGTACGTTGCGTACAACGCGGTTCATAGCCCGATGCAAGGGACAGACAAGTACCTCGCGAAGTTCTCCCATATCGAGGACATTCATCGACGAATCTTCGCGGCGATGTTGTCTCATCTGGACGACGGCGTGGGAAACATCTTGAGAACACTGGAGCAGAACAAGATCAGCGAGGACACGCTCGTCGTTTTTCTCAGCGACAATGGCGGCCCGACTCGCGAATTGACAAGCAGCAATGCGCCGCTGCGGGGTGAGAAGGGTTCCGTGTACGAAGGGGGAATTCGGATTCCATTCCTGATGCAGTGGCCGAACCAACTTCCGAAGGATGCGACTTACTCTCATCCTGTGACTTCGCTCGATCTCTCAGCGACTTTTCGCAGTATCAGCGGGCAACCGCACCGTGACACCGATGGTGTCAATTTGCTGCCATTCCTCACCGGAACAATCACCAAGCCGCCACATACGGAATTGTTTTGGCGGATCGGCGGACGACAGGCACTTCGCGCGGGCGAATGGAAAATCGTGCGACACGGACGCGGGAATTCCGCAGCGAACTGGGAACTCTATCACCTGGCTGTCGATCTCGACGAAAGCGAAAACCTCGCGAACACACACCGAGATCAACTTGATTTGCTGCTGCGTCATTGGAACCGGTTCAACGCGGAAATGGTCGATCCGGCTTGGTGATGCTCGCGTTGCGATTAGAACGTTAATTCCAACCGCATACCGGGGATGACTGCGGTTTCCAGTCGTTGGGTACTTGGTCGCACAACTTGCAGGTCGGCGGTCAGTCGACACCACTTCGTGACGGCGAAGTTGTAGAACAACTCTGTTCCATATTCATCCTGCTGGGGACGAATTTGTGCGGTTAGGGTTTTAATCTCGTCGCTCAAACCGACGTAGAAGAAAGCCGCTCCGAAGGTATCCAACGTGCGACCTCGCAACATACTGCGTCCGGCGACCCCGCCGTTAGCAACGAAGCGAACGGGGTTCGGGTTGCCGTCCGAGACACCGAACTGGCCGAAAACACCCCATGTTCGTGTGCGGTCGTTCGAATCGACCCAGAGTGCGTGATAGCCATTCGCATAGAAACTCCACGAACCGGATTCTTCTTGACTGACAAGCCCGATCATCGGGATGAGCAGATAAGAAGCTGGATCGACCGATTGATAGTCTGCGGTGCCATAGGTTCCACCGATATTCAAAAGCGTGGGCCGATCGAAGAGTTCCCCTTTCAGAACGAGATCCGGCACGATGGTGACGCCCTCTTCGTACAGACCCTCAAGACCGATTGTCGCCCGTTCCTCGGGGTCCATAATCGTCAGACTGAAAACGGGTTCGCCTTCGTGCAGAATGGCGGCTCCGACAGCGGCGGCAGAGTAGGGCACGGTACGGGCGGCAATTGGATTGAACACTAGCGATGTGTTCATGAAACCGCCAATCCCAGGACGACTCAAACTTGGTGCAGCCGAATATCGAATTGGGTATTCGTCGAGCGTGTTAATCTTCCCGGCGAAGATAGCAAAGTTCGGTGACAAAGCCTGGGTGAGTTTCAAGGCGGTCAACGCGGTCACATTGCCTTCAGGTTCGGGAAAGGCCATGGCGATATTGCTCGGCGTGAGCAAACCATCGATTTGATTGACCGTCGTTCCAAGACGGGACTCGCCGTGCATATCGATAAAGAAACCCGGCAGCCCCCATGCCGCTCCATCGCCATGAGCCAGGTAATCGAACTTGCCGCCGTATTCGCCCTCTTGCTGAAGACCGCCGGAAGTCACACCTTGATAAAACTGGGTTCCGTACAGTTCGAACGTGACGCCATCTTCGGCCAGTCCGTCACGCAACCCGAGCCAATTGCCGGTGAGTCGATCTTCTTCACAAAATATCTGGCTGGGCGATGCCATCTCACCAGCGGGTAAACTGGACGAAGCGATCAGTGCCATGCAGCAGCACGTCAGCGAGATACGAAGCGACATTGGCGGCGTCCTTGCCAAACTGCGGGTGGGGAGATGACGGTTCGACCCGTAATCAGGGTATCGCCGAAACTTTTCCGTCACGCCAGCCGTAACCGTTGCCAGCGTTCCCAAAGCACAATGTCGGATTCGGTTTTGTCAGTCGTTCCGTTTCAACGATTACTCACGATCAGGTCGACTTTGAAGGCTAGTCGAGGTTCCGGTCTCATGGGTTGCAGAGGACAAGCCAACTCCAATGTTTACCGCCACCCCACGAGACAGAACCCCGCATCGAAAGATGAAAACTGCTCTAGTTATCGACTTTGGGATAGATTGTTTTCCAATCACGTTTCATGTCGATCAACAGCCACCCGCGTTGCTTGGCTTCGTCCAGACCACGGGCCAGTTTTCCGATTTTCGAATCGCGATCGTAAGCCCATTCGCGTTCGGCATCGGTATGATGCACGATTCCGCCTAGTCTCAATCCTGGGCCAGACGTCGTCCATTGCAACATTTCGAAGTCGCCGTCGGAATTTCCGATTGCCAAAATCGGACGCCGCCCGATGTGTTGATTGATCCCGATCGGCTTGCCCGGACCATCGTCAATGAAACTGACATCGGGAAGTCGCTGAATCGTTGGCTGACCATCCTGCACCACGAACTTGGTCTTCACACTGCTCCCGACAACTTGCTCAGGCGGAACGCCATAGATTTCCTCCGAGAACACACGAATGAATTCGATTCCTCCGCCCGAAACGATGAACGTTTTGAACTCGTTTTCACGCAGATAGCCGAGCAACTCGAGCATGGGTTGGAAGACCATCTCTGTATATGGTCGTCCCGTTGTGGGATGCTTGGCTGTCTTCAACCACTCGCGAGCGAACCCTGCAAACTCCTCGGTCGACATGCCCGAGTGAGTCACAGCGACAATCTTCAACAAGCCATCCTTCCCAGATGCCAACAACGTTTTGTGATCGTTCTCCAGCACGGCTTTGAAGGGTTGTTCGGTTTTCCACTCGGGATGATCCTTCGCCATCGCTCGAACGCGATCCAATGCGAAGAACAACTGAAAGTAGGCCGGCTGTTCAGACCATAGCGTGCCATCATTGTCGATCGTGGCAATGCGGTCCGAAGGAGCCACATAATCGGCTCCGTCTTTCTGCGTGACCTTTTTAACAAATGCGATGATGGCATCACGTGTGGGGCCGTCATTCCATGACGGCAACGGTTCGGCGGCGAAAGCTATCGAAGTCACCAACAGATACGCCAGCGACAGAACTATTCTCATCGTTCAAACCTCGATCTGGTACGGCAAAGAAAACGAGACGCCGTTCTCAGGCGTCTCTTCTGCTGCAATGACTCTCGATTACCGTCCGCGGGCGGCATCTTCAATCATCTTTTGGACTTTGTCGAGATTGAATGATCCCGGTGTTTGGCTCGGCGGGTAGTCTTTCATCGTCATCAGAAACTTGGTGGCGAGTTGCTGCATCGGAATGAGTACAAAGGCCCGATCCAAGAACCAATCGTGATAGGTATTCGAATTGTGCTGGGCTTTCTCGAACGGATCACGCCGGAGATTGAACAAAAGCGGAATTCGTAATTCCGTAAACGGTTCCCGCCAGAGTTGGAAGGTCTTCTCACGATTCTCCAAGAAGACCGCTTTCCAAGCCCCTAATCGCATTGCGACAATGGCCCCATCATCGTTGACATACACAAACTCTTTTCGGGGAGAAGCTTGGATATTCTCCGTAAAGGTTTTGTACTTGTCAGCGTTCGCCAAGTACTCGTGCATATTGTAGCCGTCGATGTAGTTACGGTACTTGCGACCGTTGAGTTCGACACCATTCTTGAGTTTCTCTTTGATATCCGGCGCCCCAGCGATCGCCCCGAATGTCGGCAGCCAATCCTCATGGGCCACGATACCATTTAGAGTTTCACCGGCCGGATAGTTGCCTGGCCAACGGATGAAGGCGGGAACACGATACGCACCTTCCCAGTTGCTATTCTTCTCATTGCGAAACGGCGTGGTGCCGGCATCCGGCCAGGTGTTGTAGTGTGGACCATTGTCGGTCGAGTAATACACGATCGTATTGTCGGCAATCTTGAGTTCGTCGAGCAGGTCGAGAAGTTGCCCGACATGCATGTCGTGTTCGACCATACCGTCGTGATACTCGTTGCCATCCGGTCCCGAAATTCCGGTGTGCTCTTCTTTAACGTGCGTGCGGAAATGCATCCGCGTGCCGTTCCACCAACAGAAAAACGGTTCTCCCGCTTCATTCTTGCGAGTGATGAAATCTTTGGCGGCTGCTACGGTTTCATCGTCGATGGTTTCCATCCGCTTCTTCGTAAGTGGACCGGTATTCTTGATCGTCTGCCCGCCTTTGCCATCAGCTTTACAATGAAGCACGCCACGTGGACCGTACTGTTCGAGAAACGTCTTGCCACTAGGCAGTTTCAAATCTTTCGGGTAGTCTCGGTTTTCCGGTTCTTCTTCGGCATTCAAGTGATAAAGATTGCCTAGGAATTCATCGAAGCCATGCATCGTTGGCAGATGCTCGTCGCGGTCGCCCTGGTGATTTTTACCGAACTGACCGGTGGCATAACCCTGACTTTTCATGACGGTCGCAATTGTGACGTCCGTCTTCTGCCAGCCTTCTTTTGCACCTGGCAGACCGACCTTGGTCATCCCCGTGCGAACCGGCACGTTGCCACCCAAGAAAGCCGCACGACCCGCCGTACAACTTTGTTGGCCATAATAGTCGGTAAAAGAAATTCCTTCTTTCGCAATACGGTCGATGTTAGGTGTCTTGTAGCCCATCATCCCGTGGTTGTTGTGACTAATATTCCATGTACCAATATCATCCCCCCAAATCACGAGGATATTCGGCTTATCGGCTGCTCGAACCACTCCCGGACCGAGCAGTCCTAGCAAAACGATCGACAAGGCGATCCGTGACAATTTACGTCTCATCCGTAACTCCACCAATAAAACTGTCATGCGACAAAACGATTGTTCGCCATCAACTTCCAACACGTTAACGGGAACAAGAAACGCGGAACGAGGTTGGCCCAAAGACCAATTCCTACGGAACGATCTTCACCCAAATGGGTTTTTGAACGCCCAGACTAACCCGCCGCATTCCAGAAGTCCATCAAACAACATGACTTCATCAAATCTGAATGATTGTCTTGCAACCGAATCAATAATCGCGCGAATTGACAGTTCCATTATTGATAGAAAAACAACTTTTCCTTTCCCAAGTCTCCTCGAATCGCAGTCCGATGTGACATCACATGGAACGAACAACTCACACTCTCGCCGTTAACTGGTATGAGTTCTTGTTCGCTCTTCGAATCAATCGCTGCCAAGCACCACGCAAGAAATTCAACAGCCTGAAGCTTACTACTTCTGTAATAGCTTCTGAACAAGTCGATCACGTCCCAACCGTGAGTGAACCGTTGCTAAAGCGGCACGGCGTTTTGCATGCTGTTCGTCGATGTCTTCAACCACATCAGCGGGACGGGTTTGCCTGAGCACTCTTAGAGCGAATGACGGATTGAACTCGACTAGCATTCCGGCAACAACGTCATAGTCGCCAATCCGATGAAATCCGTCGCAGTAGCGACATTCGTTTTGCTTGAGAACAGCCATCAAGCGATTCGGTTTAACCCGATTCAGAATAGATAGGGCAGTCTCTCGGTGCCCACTACGATAAATCAATGCTGCGAGTCGTAGTTGATACCTCAACTCAACCGGCTGAGATGTATCCAACCGCTCCGCGAACGCCAACAAGATATCCGAGCGTTTCTGAAACTCTTCAAGCTCTAATAGTTTTTCGAGCAATGACTCAAGAGCCACATGATACCCGACAAGCTGCCGAAGTCGATCGACAATCCGTGTCGAGTCTTGATCGCGAAGGATCCGTAACAGAAGGCTATCATCAGACTGCAAATCCCATTCGCCGCCCACTGGCACCGGACCGTCGTTATACCAATCATCAACCCCGAGTGATTCGACAATACCATGCGACACGAGCGTGGTTCGCATGGCATCCGCAAGAGCACGAGCGAACCGATCGACCAGCGCATCAAACCCATCATCTTGATTGTGAGCGTAACGGTGAAAAGTCAGAATTTTACCGTGGGTCGTCAACGCAAATAGGCAACGCCCGACGACCCGCCCAGACTCAGTCTTCCCATAGAGCACCTGTTTGTTGACATCGACCGCATTCGATATCGTCGAGAAGAAGTTGCAATCATCCGGCGCCAGACACGTTTGAAAATGAAACCCCATCAAGAAATAGTCGATCAACTGCTTCGTCCAACGGACTGTATAAGTCTGCCCACAACTTGTGCGGCCGGCTAGATGAGTGCGGTCATCAAGCCAAGGCTCTAAATCAACACCGAGCGACTTCATCCGTGACTGAAATAGCTCATTGCGTGAACTCGGCAAATAGTTCCACGGTCGCTCGCTAGTACTTTCCAGCAAAAGTCGCAAACCTAGCGTTTTTGTCCGTCCCCTTAGATTGGCGACTCCCGTAAACAACTCGCGATAGGGACTTCTAAAGAACTCACAAGACCGATCGGCCCCCAGACCGCGTAACTGAAGATGCTGCTGAACTAAGCTGCGGCAACGTGCTAGAATGTGTTCAACCTTCAGCTGCAAAGCTCGATGCTGCAGTTTTCGTTTGAGTCGTCCCATTCGTTGTTCGGAAATAGAATCCTGCGACTCGAGTCGATGCAGTAAATGGTTCATCCGTCGACGAAGATGGTCTCGCAACAACTCATCATCTTCTCGATCAAGTTTCGCTTGAATCGCGACTAGCTCACTCTCAACCTGCTCCCGGCGTGGCAAATCTTTTGACATCACCCGTTCAGCCACTTGCCGGGCTTCTAGAGTCACATCACAGAGTTTCAATAGTGACTCTCGAAGTTCGACCGGATAACGAGTAACCCAACCGGTCTCCGCAGACTCGAACTCCCAGTCAGGAAACTTCAGCCCAAACGCCTCTAACATAAGCGTTGCCTGCGAGACCTCATCCAACTTGGCCACGTCGTCGTTCTGAACCAGTTCTCGAACGAGCCCGCGAAGTTCTCGATCGCAAATAGAACGCGTCAAGTGTTCGATCGGTCTCTCAAGTAGCCAATTCGAGCTTAGACTTAGCAAGAGAGAGCAAACCTGACTGGCATCATCGCCAAACAATAATGCGATTTGTATGTGCCCTTCCTTATAGTTGGAATCTCGTTCTGTCGCGAGTTCTTGAATAACGTCCAACAGCTTTTGGTCATGCGGACAATAACGTAGAAAGGTCGCCACCGAACACAGCAGTTTCGGGCCGACCTCAACCTTCTGTACAAAAACTAGTTGTTCAACAATACCAAGCAGACGACGACCATGTGACCAACTCGCATCGCGACTAAGATAATCTTCGACAAAACACGACGAAGATTCGCTCTCGCCTTGAATCTGCTGACACCATTGATTTAGAAGCGTAACACACGCCCCGTAACGACGACTAGCCCGCCCAAAACACTGAAGAAACTCTACTAGACGCTCTTGTCCGTACTTAAAGTTTTGCCTAGCAGCTCGCATCCAATGCTGAAACACTACTAGGCGTTTGGTCGCATTCTCTAAACCGCAGGAGAGAAAGAACTCATGCCAAGCTTTCAGCAAATCTCGATTCTGGCAACAATGGTTCATTGAATCGATTGCATAGCGAAGCGGTTTGATCGGAAGTATGATCGTCGCCGTCACACGAGCCTGACGTTTCCAATGTTTTCGTTTCTCCCGTGGAATTCGCGACTGATGATCGAGCTGATTCCAAATGTCGAGCAGACGGCTTTCTTCGCTGGCAACATGCGAGTACTGTGACTGCAGTTGTGCGGCAAAGTCGGGTGCAATCAAGCAATCCCAAAGCTTCAATGCCCGTGACCGCACTGCTGGTTCGAAGCCGACCAATGTTACCAATAGAGACTTGATGAGTTCACCAACGCTATCATCGGTTCGGCGTTCAGGCAGTGCGACTTCGGCATCGGGATACTTGAGTCGCAGGTGAATCTTTTTCGCGACCCAATTGGCATGCGAATAGTAGTCCTGGCTCGGCAATTGCCAAGTCACTTCATGACCGAGAATATCGAGTAGCCGATCTTGTAACTTTTCTGGGGTTTCTTTCCGGAGCCTAAGAATTAGTAATTGCAGAGCCACCAGGCGATCTGAATGACTGCCTAGTGGCGTTCGAGTCAGTTGGACGAACTGTTGCTGGTGTTTTTCGATCCAAGTCAGCACATGAAATGACGGTGTATTTAGACCGGTCATCTGCTGAAACAGGACGGCATTGAGAATTCGCTTTAATTCGGGATGCTGAGTCTGGATTCTTTGAATCAGCAAACGCCAACGCATTGGTATCAGTTGAGACTCGGACCATAGACACAGATCGATAGCGTGTTTGCGATGCACACTTTCTTTGAGTGCTTGCAACAGATAGTCCATGCGTGCCAACCAACGATCGACACTTGGCGTCAGTTTCGGCAGAGCATGGGGGAATTGGTGTCGTAGTTTTGTCAGGGCGAACTCCATTTCCCGCAGAGTTTCGCCATCAACAATCGTTTCCGTCAGAAAGTCGGAACTCGTGGGTTCGAATGTCTTCCACGCGATACAAGACTCTCGTACTTCACCAGGAAATCCCGGCAGCCATCCCAGACGATCTCGCAGCATCATGCGAGCCCGAGAGAGGCCTTGGCGATGGCTTCGGCGATTCTTTTCGACAGGTTGCATGGTCCCGGTTCCGCAAGTTCGACCACTCCCGAATTAGGAGCATTTCTTGCGAATTAGAGACGCGTTGAAACGAAAGGTTCGCGCTGGAGGCAAATGTGTCATTCACCACTTTGATTGCATGTGCGGGACTGAGTTCCATCGCTGTGCCGTTTTGACTCACGACGGCAACGCTCACTGCAGTATTTCACGTGATCCCAGCACTTCGCCCACTTTTTACGCCATCGAAATGGTCGCCGACAGACAACGCAGATTTTCTCCGGAAGTGCGTCTTTACGAGTTGGCATCGGAACCGGATCCGCCGAGCATCGCATCCCAACGTCGCTGCATTTCTTCCGGTGTTACGTCTTCAATCTGGGAGCCAAGCAACCATTCATGCCCGAACGGGTCGAGCACCTTCGACGCACGTTCGCCATAGAATTGGTCTTTCGGTTCCATCAATAGTTTCGCCCCGGCGTCGACGGCTTGTTGGGTCATGGCATCGACGTCATCGACGTGCAGATGAACCGAAGACCCGGTGCCACCGAACGCTTCCGGGCCTTGAACTCCGTACTCCGGGAATTCATCGGAAAGCATCACCGTAAAGGAACCAAACTGAAGTTCCGCATGGCCGATTCGCCCACTTGGTTCACTCAGTCGAAACTTCTCCTTGGCCCCAAATGCGGTTTGGTAGAAGTTGATGGCAGCATCCGCGTTGCGAACTCGGAGATACGGATAGACCTGGTGAATGGCATTGTCCGACATGATTCGCCTCAGGAAATGGGGATTGGACTGGAACCGTGATAACTTCGGTCAAGCAAATCGACCGGGTGCACGACCGGAAGTGTTTGTCCATTCTTCCGTAACTCGGCCCCGATTTGCAATGTGCAACCGGCATTCGCACTAATAACGATCTCGGCTCCTGTCGATTCGATGTTTTGTCGTTTCCGCTTGGCAAGGCGGTCTGCCATCTCTGGTTCCGTCAAATTGTAACTCCCAGCCGCTCCGCAACAGATGTCTGATTCCGTCAACGGGATCAATTCCAATTCCGGTATCAGCCCGAGCAATACCCGCGGGGCACTACGAACTTGCTGAGCATGCACCAGGTGACAGGCATCGTGATACGTTGCTTTCACTGGCACGGGGTGTGTCGGCGGGATGGGCCCCAACTCGACAAGAAACTCGGAAATGTCTTTGATACGTCCGGCGAATGTTTCGAGTGACTCTTGTAGGTTCGTGTCGTCCGGGCGGAGTTCCTTCGCGACATGACCATAGTCTTTGAGCATCGAACCACAACCGGCGACATTGACGATGATGGCATCTAAGTCATCAGGAAAGGCTTTCAGGTTTCTCGTGAAAAAGTCGATCGCCGGGTCGGAGGCACCGCTGTGGTAGTGAATAGCGCCACAACAGTTTTGCTCGGGTGGAATGACGACTTCGCAACCGTTGGCTTGCAACACGCGAGCGGTCGCGCGGTTCGTTTCCGCGAATACCGCTTCGGCCACGCAGCCGGTGAATAGGCCAACTTTCGCCCGCTTCGGTCCGATCGGTGGCAACACCGTCGGAAGGTTTGACGGTCGCGCGGACAAGGGCGGCAAGAGCGATTGCATTCGACGCAGCGGCGTGGGCAACAACCGCGTCAGACCGAGCTTTTCGATCAGACGATCTAGTTTCAGTTTCTGCATCCAACGGGCCGGCAACAACGCCCATTTCATGCGGTTGGGGTAGGGAAACAAACCGTATAAAACGAAACGACGAAACCAACCCGGCCCGCCGTTCTTTTTTGCCTCCGCTTGTTCCAGGTCGACGCGAAACGGTTCGATGAGCCGTCCGTATTGCACTCCCGAGGGGCACGCCGTCTCGCAGCTGCGGCAATCGAGACACAAATCCAGATGCCGTTGGACGGTGTCGCTCATCGGCAACCGACCATCCGTGACCGCACGCATCAAATAGATGCGTCCGCGGGGGGAATCGTTTTCGTTGCCGGTTTCGAGATACGTCGGACACGCCGACGTGCAGAGTCCGCAATGCACGCAGTCCAAAAACCGGTCATATGGAATCGCCGCCCCGAGTGGTGACGACTCCGACGCCGAAGGTGTTTCCGTTGACGATGTTTCACTCATGATTTTGACTTTCGACCCGGCGTCAAGTGCATCACAACGCACTAAGACTCCGCGCGGAACTACGGTGCGTCGCGACGCACCCTACGACTTTTTATCTTCTTTCGGAAACAATCGACCGGGGTTCAACACGTCGTGCGGATCAAGTTTCGTTTTGATCTCACGCATCAACCGCAGCGTGGATTCCGATCGATCAAATACTGGCAATTCCTGTTTCCACTCTGCTGGGCACATCTCGACTGTGAGCCGCCCGCCGAGTCCGTGAGCCTTCTCGCGAAGTTCTCGAACCAACGCTGGCGATGCGTCAGTGGGAAGCACGCCCGTGACCACTCCATCACCCGCGTGCGCGGACAACGCGACATCGTTCGAGTCGGCCAATTCCAGAAAACTTTTGCATCCCGACGGTGGCAGAATGACACGGATTGTGGCTGTCGCCCCGAGAGGCGGCCCAACTTTTCGGCTTACGTCTAACAGGGGATGCAACTGACGCCCGTCGAGATGTTCCCATTCGGATTGCAATTGCTGAGATTGCCACTGCACGTCGGCTTCGCTGCCTTCGATCAACACCGCCAACCCCCACAGTGTATCACGAACGGGTTCGACGACAGCTTCCGCCATCATCCGGGCGGCTTTCTGATTGACGACTTCTACCGCCATCGGCCGACAGACCGACGAAGACAACGCTGCAACCGCCGCATCACAATCGGCCAACTTCTCAAACCCGACCAGTTCCCACGCAGACGCCATTGGTATGGGCATTGACTGAACTTTGAAGGTCGCTTCCGTAATGACTGCGAGCGTTCCCACAGAGCCAATCAGAAGTTTGCACAGATCATAACCGGCCACATTCTTCACGACGCGACCGCCGGCGTGAAACGTACGGCCCAAACCATCGACCGCGGTCACACCGATCAGGTAATCCCGCAGCGTACCATGACCAAATCGCCGCGGACCGGAAACGTCACACGCCAAAACCCCACCGACCGTCGCGGATTCTGGATCAGGCACATCGATCGGCAATTCCTGGTTCTCAGCTTGCAATGTTTTCGCAAGTTCGGCGATCGTCATCCCAGCTTCGACGGTGATCGTCATGTCGCGAGCGGGGTAGTCGATCACACGGTTCAACCCCCTTGTTGAGATGTTCGTGACCGATTTCGACAACGGGCAACCATAGTCGAGTGCGGTACCACCGCCGGTAATTTGATACGCCTGCCGGTCACCGGCGGCATTGGCGGCGAGAAACTCGCTGAGTTCTTGGGTGGATGTGGGGGTGAAATCTGGCATGGGAAACTACATCGCGGCGCGGCGGTTGGGGTGGGACTTTTCGATGGGGGCGTGGTGTTCCATGCCGCAGGCTCCGGCGGTGGGCAGCATTTTCTGGGGGCTGCAGCGACCTGCGGGATTGAACGCCCGGCGGATGTCGTCCATTACGGCGAGATCACTCTCGGTGAAAAGTTGACTCATGAAGTTGATCTTCTCGACACCGATGCCGTGCTCCCCCGTCACGCTGCCGCCGAGTTCAATGCACTTCGAAAGAATCTCGTCGCTGGCGAGCATCACGCGGCGGATTTGGTCTTCGTCGCGTTCATCGAACAGCAGAATCGGATGGATGTTCCCATCGCCTGCGTGAAACACATTCACCACGCGGATGCCGTGTCGGTTGCCGCTTTCGGTAATTGCGGCCAGAATCTCCGGCAGTTTCGTGCGAGGAACGACGCCGTCCTGTGTGCAATAACTCGGGCTGAGACGACCAATCGCCCCGAACGCTTGTTTGCGACATTTCCACAACAGTTGGCGTTGTTCAGGTGTGTCGGCGGTGCGGACTTCGCGGGCGTTTTGTTTGTTACACAGTTCGATGATCTCACCGGCTTCACGATCGACAGACACTTCCAAACCGTCAACTTCGATGAGCAACACCGCACCGGCGTCGAGCGGAAACCCAAAATGGAAGGCGTCTTCAAGGGCGGTGATGATACCTTGGTCCATCATCTCCAATGCGGCCGGAATGATGCCGGCTCCGATGATGTCGCTGATCGCATGCGTAGCGTCGGCGACGGTTTCGAACACACCAAGCATCGTGCGATACGCGACCGGATTGCGTGTCAGTCGGACGATCACTTTCGTGCACACGCCGAAAGTGCCTTCGCTGCCGACGAACAGCCCCGTCAGATCGTACGAGCCGGGTTCGTCCACAATGCCGCCGATTTCGGTAACGGTCCCGTCAGGCTGTACGAACTCGATGCCGAGCACGTGGTTGACGGTCACGCCATATTTCAACGTGTGCGGGCCGCCGGAATTTGTCGCCACGTTCCCACCGATAGTACACGCGCCCTGACTGGACGGGTCGGGAGCATAGTGATACCCGGTGCCCGCTAGATGTCGCGTGAGATGCACATTCACGACGCCCGGTTCGACGACGGCGTATCGATCTCGCAAGTTGACTTCAAGAATCTTGTTCATCCGCGTGAGGGCGATCATCACGCCGCCACCAATCGGCAGACATCCACCTGCCAAACTCGTGCCCGCTCCACGCGGCACAAAGGGGATCTCAAATTCGTTGCAGGTCCGCACGATGTTCGCGACTTGCTCGGTCGAGGTGGGAAAGACAACCACATCGGGTGTTTTCTTCTCAACGACATAGCCATCGCATTCGTAGACCAAGAGTTCCGCCGGATCGTACAGTAAACCGTCCTCGCCGACGATGTCGCGAAGCCGATCGATAAATCCAGTTGCGGTGGCAGCGGTCATGAAGATCGTCTCCCAGAACTCATCATTGAGCGAACAGTTCGATGCACAATGGAAGTGGTTGCGTCAATTTGTGGAGTCGGGTGTGGGTGGCATGCCCACGGCTTTGCGTGGGCATGAATAGACATTCGAACGTCGCTGGCTCATGCCCACCCCAAGCTGTGGGCATGCCACCCACGTTTGACCTCCGTCAATAACCGAAGCCGTTCTTGCGGATGTGGACCATGGGGCGGTCTTCGTCGATGCTTTCACCGGCATGGGCGGACTCGATTTCGACGAGATAAATCACATGATCGCCGCTTTCGAGTTTGTTCTTCACAACTCCTTCGAGACGCCCCAATGCCCCGGCGAGAGCAGGTATGCCGTGTGCGGTGTCGGCGGTATCGACACCCTCAAAAGCCGGTTGATCGGGTTCGAAACCTTTGCCGAAGTGCTTCAGAAAACTCGTTTGCGACGAACCGACCAAGTTCAACACCAAGTGTGGCGACTTGGCGAGCCATTCGTTGAGGTAACGCGACTTGTTGACAGCGACCGTGACGGCGGGCGGCTCGAAACCGGCTTGCTGCACCCAACTGGCAAGCATACCAGTGGCGTGACCGTCGCCATCGGAAGCGGTCAGAATAAAGACGCCGCTGGGAGTTCGACCGAGCACGCGACCGATCGTTTCCAAGGTGGCGGTCGTCTCTTCGGAAGTGGACATTCTCGGAGCTTTCTGCTGAGCGAATTTCTGTCGTTGTGGTTTGACTCAGTTTAGCTCAATCGCGCACGCGTTGCACGCAACGACGACCGATCAATCTGACCGGCCAACGACGTGGTCGATCACGGCTTGCAGTTCCTTCGGGGTGATGTCGGTGATGAGAAACGTTTTGGCGCGATTGGTGTCGCCCGCGACGAGCGTGATCTGGCTCTTCCGCAGTCCTAACGATTTGGCAATCGTTTTGATAAGAGCGGTATTGGCCTTGCCTTTTTCCGGGGCCTGCGTGACGGCGACTTTCAGGCCGCCATCGTGAATGCCGACAATCCCATTGCGACTGGCTTTCGGTTGCGCGTGAACTGGAAGTAACACACCCTCGTCGGTCGATTGCAGATTCAGTTCGCTGCTCATGTGCCAAACTCCTCGATCAAGCGGTCGGCGAGTTCGGGGAGTTTCTCGCTGGCGGTTCCGCGGAGACAATGGAAGTCGGCCAACGCGGGCGGATCAGGGTCGATCAGGATTTTCCGCGAGGCACCTTCGAAGAAATTGATAAATCCCGCAGCCGGATACACCCGCGCCGATGTTCCCACGCACACAAAGATACCATTCTCGTCCGCCAACTTGCGACGGGTACGGTGCAGCAGGTCCAACTCCGTATCGCTTTGCCGGACGGCTTCGCCGAACCACACGACATCCGGTCGCATTTGTCCGCCGCACTTGGGGCACATATCACCCATTTCGACGGCGGTTTCGGCAACGGTTTTGTAGTCGCAACGAAAGCGGTTGTTCTCCTCGGGATTGATATCCTGATGCCATTCGCACTTCTTGCGATTGATCGAACCGTGCAGGTGAATGACTTCCTGGCTGCCAGAGCGTTCCAACAAATCGTCGATGTTCTGTGTGATGTTGAAAACGCGGAAATGCTCTTGCAACTTTGCGATCGCATCGTGACCGGCGTGTGGACTTGCATCACAGTAGAGGTTGAATCGCATTGCGTAGAATCGCAACACCAACTCCCGGTTGCGAAACCACGCGGTGTGCTCGGCGAGGTCTTCGAATTTGTGGTTCTCCCACAGGCCACCGCTTCCTCGAAACGTCGGCAACCCGCTACACGCCGATAGGCCTGCGCCGCTGAAGATGACGATGGTTTGCATGCGGGAACCTTTTCCTCTTGGAGAGTCGAGACCCAAGGGTCGTTTCCAAAAATCGAACACTCAACCCATAGCGGATGCCCTTTCGAGATGAAAGGTTCGATGCGTTTCCAAATTTGACTCGCTCCCGATGCTGGGTGAACTGCTTGACGCGTTGGAACGTCCGCGATAGCGTGGGATTTCTTCAATCGGTTCGAATTCGAGGTTTTCCATGCGCTGCACTCTTTGTTCGATCGTCGCACTTGTTCTGACGACGATTTTCACCTCGCCTGCCACCGCGGCAGACCGTCCGAATGTGTTGTTTCTGTTCGCGGACGACCAAGCGTTCGACACGCTCGCGGCACTCGGTAATAAGGAAATCAAAACGCCGAACCTCGACCGGCTGGTCGCCAAAGGCACCACGTTCACACGAGCATACAACATGGGTTCGTGGAGCGGGGCGGTGTGTGTGGCGAGTCGCACGATGCTCAACACCGGACGGTTCCTATGGAAGGCCGAAAAGGTCTACGCCAAAACCGATGCCGAACGCGAAGCCGGTCGTTTTTGGCCGACATTGATGAGCAACGCCGGTTACGACACCTACTTCACCGGTAAATGGCATGTGCGAGCCAAAGCCGAGAAAGCGTTCGACACCGCCCAACATATTCGCGGCGGCATGCCCAACCAAACCCCGCAAGGCTACAACCGGCCAATTGAAGGCAAACCGGATGCGTGGAAGCCATGGGACACCAAGTTCGAGGGTTTCTGGAAAGGCGGAAAACACTGGAGTGAGGTCGTCGCCGACGATGCGGAAAGTTATCTGCGTGAAGCGAAGAAGAGCAAGGACCCGTTCTTCATGTACATCGCCTTCAACGCGCCGCATGATCCGCGTCAGAGTCCGAAAGAATACGTCGAGAAGTATCCGCTGAAGAACATTTCGGTTCCGAAGAATTATCTCCCCGAGTACCCGCACAAGGAAGAAATGGGAGCCGGCAAGGGACTGCGTGACGAGAAACTCGCACCGTTTCCACGCACCGAGTTCGCAGTGAAAGTGCACCGACAGGAATACTACGCAATCATCACGCACATGGACGAGCAGATCGGGCGAATTCTCGATACGCTTGAAGCGACCGGACAAGCCAAGAACACGATGATCTTCTTCACCGCCGATCACGGTTTGGCCGTCGGACAACATGGTCTGATCGGCAAACAGAATATGTTCGACCACAGTATCCGCGTGCCGTTGATGATGGTTGGTCCCGGCGTTGCAGCCGGCAAGAAAATCCATGCTCGCGTTTATTTGCAGGACGTCATGCCGACGACGTTGGAACTAGCGGGTATTCCAAAACCGGACTACGTGCAGTTCCGCAGTTTACTCCCCTTGATCACCGGCAAGCGGGATCGCCAGTACGACGCGATCTACGGTGCCTACCTGCAACTTCAACGGGCGGTGATTGATGGCGACTTCAAATTGATTCTCTACCCAAAGTCCTCGACGGTGTTGCTGTTTGACTTGGCGAACGATCCGTTGGAAATAAAGAACCTTGCCGACGAGCCCAAGCACCAAGCCAAGCTACGGTCATTGTTTCAAGTGCTCATAAAACTCCAGCGTGAGACGGGCGACACACTCGATTTAAAATCCGCTTTTCCCGAGTTAGCTGCAACGAAAGCGAACGCCAAGTGATCATTCGACGACGGAATCCGTCATCCATGATTCCTGGCGGTTGGCGTTGTCGGTATCGTGCCTTTCGGTGTGATGCATCGAATCGTTAGAACCGATTCATCGAACGTGTTCGTCCGATCCACAACGAAAACTTGCCGAAAACACCATTCGCGATTTTGGGCATCGCCGAACTCAACCTACCTTTTCTTCAAAGACTCGGAATTCCGCATAGCTTGCGGCCGTGATCCGATTCTCGTGAAGAAGAAGTGGAGAGAGAGCATGGCCCAGTTGTTGCGCTCAGACAGTCTGGAACAAGGGATCCAAACCGCACGCGGCGGACACCGTTTGTTGGCTCGGTTGCATCTCGAAAAAGCCGCCCATGACGACCCGCAAAACCCGGAAGTCTGGTTGTGGTTAGCTTGGGTCGCGGATTCCCCCGCCGAGGCAGCGAAGCACTTGCGGGAAGCGTTGACGGTTTCGCCCGATAGTCCGCAGGCTCAAGCCGGTCTCGTCTGGATCGAATCTCTCAGCGATCAACTTGCGAGTACTGCTGTCTCTGATGCGGATATCCTTACCGACTTGGATGTCTCGCAGGATTTGACGGACGACCCCGAAAATTCGAGCACGGCCGAGATCGAAATCGCCCCCTCGGTTTTGCAGACCTGGGAGTCCGAAGTGATCGGCGATGACACAGGCGAAACCTACGAATGGTCTGTCGACGAGATTCTCGATAGTTCACAGGCCGATTGGCGTGTGCTCGACGACAGTGAAGTCGGCGAGATTCTAGAGATCGAAGCGGAACCCGTGTACTTGGAAGTCTTGGAGGACGAACCGAGCGAAGTTCTCGAAGTCGCTGAAGTCTGTGACGAGGAAGAAGTCTGTAATGAGGAAACTGCCGACACGCACGATTCCGTCCAGGATGAACCACCGGAAGATCCCACGCCGCCCCGTGTGTTGTTGCTCGATGCCAGCCCGACCTTCCGCAAGTTAGCGACACTCGCATTGACGCGGTCCGGGTATGAAGTCGAAGCGACCGACAATGAAATCCATGCATTGGATCACCTTGTGGCCGTTGTTCCCGATGTGATTCTCATCGACTCGACAACCCCGAGCGTGGGTGGCTATCAATTCTGCAAGCAAATCAAAAAACACGCTGAAACGAAACATATTCCCGTGTTACTGCTCTCCGGAGAGGACACGCTGTTCGACCGCATGCGAGGGCGATTGAGCGGTTGTGCCGGTTCGGTGGCCAAGCCGGTCTCCTGGGAGAATTTAGTGGCCAAGGTCGAACGACATGTCGCCCGTGTCGTTGCTTCTTAGCCCGATCGTCTGATTCGTCAAACTGCGTTCTAGCCACGCACAGCCCGACTGACTCGTGGGGATTATTCATGATTGCCGAAAACTCAACTAGTGCCTGCGAATTGCACGATGCCCCCACGGATTACGAGCACGCCTTGTTCTCGTTGCTCGGTCGTTTGGACTACGAATTGTCTCGCTGGACGAACTCCGAAACGACAATGCTGCCAACGTCTCGATTGGAATCCGCCGAAGAGATGCTGGTCGAGATTCTTGATTTTTCAGAAAAGTGGTGCTCCGAATCCGAAAGCGAAACCGTCAAACAGTTCGCGTACGAACTTCACAAGTCGGCCAAACACTTCAGACGGTTGATCACTCAGGAATCGTTCAACGGCCGCATTCGGTCCACGGAATCGGGTATCGACGTGGTTTACAGCAATATCGGAAGCCAGTTTCACGAAGCGTTCGAATCCTCGCTGAGCCAATTCGCCAGCGATGACACCCGAACCGCCGACCTGACTGAATGGCAAGCGGTCTGTGAAACGTTCCTCCAAAACTTCCATCAACAATGGGAACTCTCGCCGAGCGATACCTAATCGTCTTGCGATTGGAGATCTGGTGCGTAACATGATGCATTGAGACACGACGCTCCTCTGCACCTACGACTATTTCCCCAGATCGGACCCAGACATGCTCTTTGCCGCTCCCGAAGACAACACGCCAGCAAGCTGGGAAGCTCAGTTTCGCGACTACTTGCCGGAGATCGTTTCGTCTGTCATCATCCTGGCGGTGACCTGGGTGGTCGTTTTTGTGATTGTCGGCATTGTCCGTCGCGTGCTAAAAGCACAAGAAGCCGACGTCAGTGTGATCGACTTCATCGTTAAAATGATCAAAGGCGTTATCTGGTGCTGTGCCATTATCACGGTGTTGGGCACACTCGGGATCGATGTTGCGGCTTTGGTCGGGGGACTTGGTTTAACCGGGTTCGCATTGGGGTTTGCTCTGAAGGACATTGTCTCGAACGTGCTTTCGGGAATGTTGTTGCTCATTTACCAACCGTTCAAGCGACAAGACCGCATCAAGGTTTCGGGTTGGGAAGGGATTGTGAACGACATTGACCTGCGTTACACCACTCTGGAAACCGCAAACGGGATGGTGCTGATTCCCAATAGCAACCTCTTCACGACACCCGTGGAACTGCTGAATGTGCAGCCGGAATCGGCCGCCAAATCCGAGTAAACCTATGCGTGCCCGAATCAAAAAACTCATCGACGGCATTGCCATCGTCATCATGGCACCGGCGGCGGGGCTCTGTCGCGTGACGGGCACATTTTCGTTTTGGTCGCAAACGGTCAGTTTGATTCCGGGCACGATCGGGGTGACGTTACGTCGGGCGTTTTATCGTCTCGTCTTGCCCACTTGCGAAGCGAATGTGTGCATCTCATTTGGCACCACGATTTCCCACCCCACCGCGCGACTCCACCGCAACGCGTATATCGGCAGTTACTGCACGCTAGGCGATGTAACGATTGAAGAAGATGCGCTCATTGCATCGAATGTATCGATCATGAACGGTTGCCGACAGCATGGCACCGAACGTCTCGATATCCCCATCCGCGAGCAACCAGGAGTTTACGAACCGGTCACGATCGGTGCGGATTCCTGGATCGGCGAACGCGCAGTTGTGGCGGCGAACGTCGGTCGGCATTGTATTGTCGGTGTCGGAGCCGTCGTCACCAAACCGTTGCCGGATTATGCCGTTGCCGTCGGTGTTCCCGCCCGCGTGATTCGTTATCGCAACCAACCCTCCGATTCCGCAACTCCGGTTAATAATCTCTCACCGGCCGAACTCGGCACACACTGAACCGACTTCGTAGAATCCCTAGGTGCGTACGGTCTCAATCAAAACGCACCCGCAAACACGTTGTAGAGTTCTATCACACTCGGTTGTCGAGTCGGAGTGGACGCGTTGCGTTCGCACTCGACGCCGATGAGTTTGTGATCGAACTTCGAGGCGTGGAATGTGTGGGATTGCAGGGGTTTTGTATCGAGACCCGGCCCGTTTCGTCGAAAAGTCGACCGTCGAACGGATGGGCCAAGCAATCGCACACCGCGGACCGGACGGCGAAGGGACATTCCGTGACGGACCACTCGGGTTCGTTCACCGCCGACTTTCGATCATCGATCTCGAAGGTGGTCGCCAGCCGATGGGTAATGAAGACGGCCGAGTGCAGGTTGTCTTCAACGGCGAAATCTACAACCACGCCGAGTTGCGTGGGCGACTTGAAGCCAATGGTCATCAGTTTCGCACCCAGTCAGACACCGAAGTGCTGGTGCATCTTTACGAAGACCACGGCCCCGCAATGTGCGACCATCTGCGGGGGATGTACGCCTTCGCCATTTGGGATTCGCGAGAGCAACAACTTTTCCTGGCCCGCGATCGCGTCGGTCAAAAACCGTTGTTCGTTTATCAGGACGAAGAAAAACTCGTCTTCGGTTCGGAACTCAAAGCCATCTTGGCGCACGAGGGAATCGATCGGTCGTTGTCAGCATCGGCCATTCGCGATTACCTCACTTTCGGCATTATCCCTGGTGATCGGTGCGTGTTTCGGCAGGTTCGTAAGTTGCCGGCCGCTAGTTGGATACACATCAATGCGACCAAATGGCAATCGTCACCACAGCGTTACTGGGAGTTGAAGTTCCAAGAGGATCACGCCACCACTTTGGAAGAGTGGAAGGACCGCGTCGATACCAAACTGACCGAAACGATTCAGTCACACCGCATTGCGGATGTACCCGTCGGTGCCTTCTTGAGCGGGGGATTGGATTCAAGTGTGATCGTGTCGCATCTTGCGAGCAGGTCGACTTTGCAAACGTTCTCAATTGGCTTCGACGAACACGCTTTCAATGAACTTCCTTATGCCAAGCAAGTAGCCGAGCAATTCGGCACCCAACACACCGAGCAAATCGTACGAGCCGAAGCGGTCGCGGGGTTGGATCGGTTGATCCACCACTATGACGAACCCTTCGCAGACGCTTCCGCCGTGCCGACCATGTGTGTGGCGGAAGTCGCGGCGAAATCGGTGAAGGTTGTGCTTTCCGGCGATGGTGGAGACGAAGCCTTCGGTGGTTATGCTCGGTACTCGCACGACCTGAAAGAAGACCGTTGGCGACGACGGTTACCGACATGGTTTCGCTCTCAAGTGTTGGCCCGGTTAGCGTCGTGTTGGCCGCAAGCTGATTGGCTACCACGACCGATGCGATTGCGTTCGGCACTGACAAACCTCTCGCGGTCGACTCGGGATGCGTACCGAAACACGCTCGCCATCCGCGACGACGCATGGCTCGGGCAACTGCTCAACCCGGATGCGTTCACCGATGCGAGACCTGGTTTTGACATTACCGCGGCGTACTCGGCAGGCAATGGCGACACATTAGCCGGCATGCTTGCGGTCGATACGAATGTGCTACTGCCAGACGACTTTCTCACGAAAGTCGATCGCGCGAGCATGGCGTTTGGTTTGGAAGTTCGTCCGCCGTTGGTCGATCACGAACTATTGGAACTGACCGCCACGATCCCGTCACGGTTCAAAGTCCGAGACGGCGAGACGAAATGGCTGCTCAAGGAACTCTATCAAGACCGTTTGCCACCGAAGTTGGCACATCGACGAAAACAAGGGTTCGAGATCCCGATCGACACATGGCTTCGCGGACCACTGCGTGACCAATGCGAAGCGTATCTGCTCGCCGACGGTTGTCGTCTTCATGAGTTCGTCCAACCCGATACCGTCCGCCGGATCGAACGGCAACACCGATCGGGTACCGGTCGTCACGGCACGATGCTGTGGACGCTGCTTGTTCTCGGACGTTGGCTCGAAACTTATACCACATCCCCGACGCCAAACGTGGCTTCTGCAAAGGCGGTGAAAGCATGACATCGTTAAAGAACTTTCAGTCGGCAAAGCTGTCAACGACTTCCACCAGCACCATCGTTCCGTTCGCGCTGGATAACCCTTTAAGCCGTGAACTCACAGGCGTTCCAATTTCGCAAGGCGTGTGTTTGCCACGCGGCATGAGTATGGAATGCGATGGTTGGAGCATCACCAATTCGTCCGGTCAACAGGTTCCGGCACAAACGGAGATTCTCGCTCGGTGGCCGGATGGTTCCGCGAAATGGGTGCTCGTCGACTTCCTGGCCAATCGTGTCGCACCAGGCCGTTCGGAATGGCCGATTACGATGGAACCGATCGCAGCCGTCGAGACGAATTTCCATGTCGATCTGACACCGTTGTCCGACAGTCTCCAGGTGCAGATTGACGATCGACCGGTATTGCCTATTGCATTGCGACTGCACGATCAGCACGGTCGTCCCGTTCCGATCACGTGGAATTCCGTGACTTGGGCTGCCTCCGGTCCGGTGCGATGGTCGGCTCATGCGACTGGCAGTTTGGCCGATAACCCGTTGCGTGTCGCGGTGCGAATCGATGTGTTCCCCGCAACCGGGGCGGTTCGGTTGGATGTCACACTGCACAATCCGCAGGCCGCCGAGCATGCCGGCGGATTGTGGGACTTGGGCGACTCGGGTTCGGTCATGTTTCAGGCCTTCATGGTCGAAGTCCCTGCGATTTTTGCGGATGCTTCGAGTGAACTATCTTGGCAGTTAGAACCGGGCACATACTGGAAGAAGAGCGAACACGTCGAGTTCCACTTGCATCAGGAATCGAGTGGCGGAGAGAAATGGCGAAGTGAGGCACACGTCGATCATACGGGTCGCGTGCCGATGCGGTACCGAGGTTATCGCTTGAACGAACCGAATGTCGCTGAAGGAAAACGGGCCGAGCCAACGATCAAAATTCAAAACGCGAGCCAAGTTCTCCAGTGCAGCGTTTCTGAGTTTTGGCAACAGTTTCCGAAAGCCCTTCGAATTAGTGACGACACTGTTATCGTCGAACTCTTCCCCCAAGATTGGCCGGGCGGACACGAACTTCAAGGCGGCGAACGCAAGACGCACACCGTTTGGTTTCACACCTCGCGAACGGATGAAGGCGAAGTTCTTGCTCATGTTCACCGACCGGTTCGCAGTTTGCCTTCCGCGCAGTGGATCGATGACTGCCGAGTTTTTGCGCCGGTCACATGCGCACGAAGCACGGACCGACTCGAACACTATTTGAACGAGGCACTTGGCGGCACCAACGCCGTACCGGCCCGACGAGAAACCACCGACGAGTATGGTTGGCGAAGTTTCGGGGACATCCGGGCGGATCACGAGCAAGCCGAATTCGCCGAAGAGACTCCGATTGTCTCACACTACAACAATCAATTTGACCTGATCTACGGCAGCATTCTGCAATTGGCTCGCACGGGTGATCCCAAATGGTGGCAGTTGTTCGACCCGTTGGCTCGGCACGTGATGGACATCGACATCTACCACACCATGGCCGACAAGGCCGCCTATGCCGGTGGTATGTTTTGGCACACCGACCATTTTCAGCACGCCCGCACCGCGACCCACCGAACGTATTCGAAAGCGAACTGCCCGCAGGGGAAAGACTATGGCGGCGGCCCGAGTAACGAACACAACTACACGACCGGGTTGCTGACGTACCATTATCTCACCGGTTCCACCTTGGCGAGAAACGCGGTCATCGGACTGGCGGAGTGGGTCATCCGTATGGACGACGGTCGTCGAACGGTGATGCGAGTCGTCGACGATGGACCGACGGGGTTGGCGTCTGCAACTTACGATCCAGACTATCACGGTCCCGGTCGTGGGGCGGGGAATTCGCTGAATGCGTGTCTCGATGCCTGGGAACTCACCGGTGAAGACCGCTTCCTGAATTTCGCGGAGACACTCGTAACACGTTGTGTCCATCCCGCAGACGACATCGATTCGCTCGATTTACTCAACGCGGAAGAGCGTTGGTCCTATGTCGTGTTCTTGACGTCGCTGGCGAAGTACCTCGATAGGAAAACTGAGTACCAGCAATTCGACGCAACCTTCGATTACGCACGTGGCTCGTTGCTGCATTATGCTCGATGGATGTTACAGAACGAGAGCCCTTGGCTCGATCGGGCCGACGAATTGGAATACCCCAACGAGACATGGGCTGCTCAGGAAATGCGGAAAGCGAACGTACTGCGGTGGGCGGCTCGGTATGCAGACGATGTGGAACTTCGCCAGCAACTTCTCGAACGTGGCGAGAAATGGGCAGACCGTGCATGGGCCGATTTGCATCGGTTTGAAAATCGCACGGTCGTTCGGTGTGTCTCCGTCTTGATGACCGAAGGCGCACGCGATGCCGCCTTCCGCAACGAGTCGGAACCTCCTCAAATCGATCGGCCTTTACCGACGACGCCATTTCCGCCACGTGCTCCGTTTCTCTCCCAGAAAACACGAGTCAAACGGATGCTGAAACGACCATCCCAATGGGGACGGATCGCGGTCAGACTCATAAACCCCCGACGTTGGCAGTCACATCGTGATGCCTGAACTCTGGCGATGACCCTCGCCATTTTTCCCAGTCAGACTGATTACCGGATTTGTTCGAATGATTGCCCCGACTCACTCGCGTCCTACGGTTTGCCAAGTTGTTCACAGCTTGAATGTTGGCGGTGCGGAGTTATTGGCTGCGACGCTCGCCCGCCGGTTGTCCGACCAATTTCGATTTGTGTTCGCTTGCCTAGATGAACTCGGCCCGGTCGGCGAAACGCTTCAGGCGGAAGGGTTTACCGTTCAGGTGTTGGAACGCCAGCCGGGTGTCGATCGGCAATGTGCGAAACGACTGTGGTCGTTCTGCGAATCCGAGCAAGTGCAACTTGTGCACGCCCACCAATACACACCGTTCTTCCAAACGATGCTCGCCCGTCGCGGACGTGGCGGTTTGCCGATTCTGTTCACCGAGCACGGTCGACATTATCCCGATGTTCGCAAAACCAAACGTGTCATTTGCAACCGATTGCTACTCAAGCGGGACGATCGTTTGGTAGGAGTCGGAGCCGCTGTCCGGGACGCTCTCATCGAGAAGGAAGGCTTGCCGCGTCAACGTGTCGAAGTGATCTACAACGGCGTTGATCTCTCGGCCTTCGGTTCGACAAATGACGAATTACGGAACGATGTCCGCGAAAAACTCGGATTGGCTGACTCCGACTTGGTCGTCATGATGGTCGCGCGATTACATCCGCTCAAAGATCATTTGACGGCCCTCGAAGCGGTGCGGTCACTGTCGAAGTTGCGGCCGGATGTCAAACTTGTGTTAGTGGGAGATGGTGAAGAACGTCCGCGAATCGGTTCGTTTATCAAAGAGCATTCGCTCGTGTCGAACGTGCGAGCGTTGGGCACACGAACCGATGTTGCTCGATTGTTATCGACGGCGGACGTGTTTTTGCTTTCCAGTATCAGTGAGGGAATCCCGCTGACGATCATCGAAGCCATGGCCGCGGGGATTCCTGTGGTGTCGACCGATGTCGGCGGAGTGGGTGAGATGGTGACGCACGGGGTAACCGGTTTGCTCGTACCACCCAAATCTCCTGCCGCGATTGCCGAACAGATTCTCACTGTTTCGTCCGATGAGTCGTTACGGAACGATCTCATTCGCAATGCCCGTGCGAAAGCTTATGAGATGTTTTCCTTGGATGGCATGCTCGACGCCTACCGAACACACTACGAGGAGATGACCGATGTCTGAATCGGACGGTGGTCCCTCGCTGTTAGTGTTCTCTGATGACTGGGGCCGGCATCCGTCGAGTTGCCAACACCTCGTGCGACGATTGTTACCGCATACGCCGACAGTGTGGGTCAACACAATCGGCACACGGACCCCCAAACTGGATCGGATGACGGTCAACCGCGTTTGGGAGAAACTTCGAGATTGGCGACGGGTTGAACGGTCCGAATCCGAGGCTATTCCCGAAAACCTGACCGTTCTGAATCCGCGAATGTGGCCGTGGTTCACGCGGACTTGGGATCGGCGATTGAATCGTGCGTTGCTCACCCGCCAATTGAAACCGATCGTGGAATCCCTACCCCAACCCGTCATCGCATTGACGACGTTACCCATCACTGCCGACTTACCCAGCCAATTGCCGGTGGCGAAATGGGTTTACTACTGCGTCGACGACTTCAGCGTTTGGCCCGGCTTGGATGGCGATACGCTCGCTCGCATGGACCGCGATATGCTTCGTGAAGCGGATGATGTGGTCGTCGTCAGTGAAACGTTGCAACGACACGCGAAGTCCGAAGGGCGGTTACCGATAATGCTCACGCATGGCGTCGATTTGGATCATTGGAAAAGTTTGCCCGAAATTGCAGCGACACCGTTGAACTGCGAAGAACCCATGATCCTGTTCTGGGGCGTGATTGATCGTCGCATGGATGTGCGGTTCTTGGAAGCACTTTCGGGCAGTCTCGAGCGTGGAACGATTGTGCTACTCGGACCGCAACAAGATCCGGATCCGAAACTGTCTCGATTGCCACATGTCGAACTGCGGCCACCGGTACCATTTGCGGAACTGCCAACATGGGCGGCTCGCGCGTCGGTTTTGATCATGCCGTACGTTGACGAGCCTGTGACCCAAGCCATGCAGCCGTTGAAACTCAAGGAATACCTAGCGACCGGTCGGGCGGTGGTCACGCGACAGTTACCCGCCGTGACGGAGTGGGAAGACTGCCTTGATGCCGTCAGCACACCGGAAGCGTTTGCCGACCGAATCATCGAACGTCTTCGCACCGGTGTGCCAGCGAGTCAGCAAACCGCTCGCCAGCGACTCGAGAATGAAAGTTGGGACGCGAAAGCGCGTCGATTGGAATCCGTCTGGACCCCGCACGCAAAGGTGTGTGCAGAATCTATCGAGACCAACTCTTATGTCGAATGAATCGGACCGTCGCCCGTTTGTGTTGCACACCCGTGTCGTCACGGGGGTCGGTGGCGGGCCAGAGAAAACCATTCTCAATTCGCCCCGCTTTCTTGCCGAAGCCGGATACGACAGCGCGTGCGCGTTCATGCATCCGCCGAAAGATCCCGGTTGGGACACGCTCGAAGAACGTGCGGAACTAGCCGATGCGGATATCATTTCCGTGCGTGATGGCGGCCCGTTCGATCCTCGTGTGTTGTTCCAATTGGCACGGATCTGTCGGCGACGCCAAGTGACCATTTGGCATGGGCACGATTACAAAAGTAATGTTCTCGGTCTGGCAGTGGCAAAACTGCACCCGATGAAGCTTGTCACCACCGTGCACGGTTGGGTGACGAATACGCGTCGAGCCGAGATTTATTACCAGGTCGACCGTTGGTCCATGAAGTGGTACGACCGCGTGTTGTGCGTCTCGCCGGACTTGGTCGACCATTGTCTGAATGCGGGGTTGTCGCCGGATCGTGTCCAACTCGTTGAAAATGGCATCATTGCCGAAGACTACGACCGCACGCTTTCCCGTGAAGATGCCAAAGCAATTTTCCATGTGCCAAAGAATCGAATTTTGATTGGCGCTTTGGGTCGACTTTCTCCGGAGAAAGGTTTCGATCTTTTGATCAAAGCCGTCAGCAGTTTGATTCGAGAGGGCCGCGATGTCGGGTTGCTGATTGGAGGCGTGGGCGGCGAACACGATTCCCTGCAAGCGGCGATCAAGTCGGCGGGGATGGAAGATCGAATTCATTTAATCGGACACTTGATTGATCCGCGCGAGTTCTTCCAAGCACTCGATGTATTTGCCCTCAGTTCGCTACGCGAAGGTTTACCGAACGTCGTCCTTGAGGCGATGGCCAGTGAATTGCCGATCGTAGCCACACGAATTGCCGGTGTTCCCCGTGCGATTGACGACAATCAAAATGGGTTGCTTGTGGAACCAGGGTGCTGGGGAGTGCTACGAGATCGTCTTCGAGAAATGTTGGTGTTTCCCGATCGTCGGGCGAAGTTGGCAGCTGCCGCTCGCGAATCCGTCGTGGAGCGTTTCGGTTTCGCCAAACGGATGGAATCGATCGTGAATATCTATCGGGATGTGCTGTCAACTCCAGAGCCCCAAATCGAACGCGAGCCGGCAATCGCTGGATGATCTTGTCTGCCAGTCATCGTACGATACAGCATGACGCATACGACAGCTCACTTCGCAACCCCAATTATCTGACCGAGTCACACATGACATCCTTGCGAATTGCTCCTCCGACGATGGCCTCATCAGAACTCAAAATCGTTGTCTCGCAGATTGCTCCGGCGGATTGGGACGAATACGTTTCGTCTCATGGTTATCTCGGCTTCATGTTGCGTCGTGAATGGCCCGCGATCTTTCAGCGGAGCATGGGGCAACAGCCGTACTTTCTTACGGCCTATGTGAATGGCCGTATCGGGGGCGTGTTGCCATTGTCGTTGCTCGATACATGGCTGTTCGGACGATTTCTCGTGAGTCTCCCCTATCTCAATAGCGGCGGTGTCTTGGCAGACTCCGCAGAGATTGCCGAATCCCTGATCGACCACGCAACTCAGTTGGCGGATGAACTTAATGTCCGCTCCTTGGAACTACGTCACGAGACGAAACACAACCATCCACGTTTGAACGCCGAGAACACCTCCAAAGTCCACATGCGTTTGGCCTTGCCGGAAACGACCGAGCAACTTTGGACGGACTTGAAATCCAAGGTTCGCAGCCAGGTTCGGAAACCGCTGAACGATAAACGCTTTGTCGTCGTATGGGGTCGTCAGGAGTTGCTCGACGATTTCTATCAGGTCTTTTGTCGAAACATGCGAGATCTCGGCACGCCGCCATTTCCGAAATCCCTGTTCGCAGGCATCTTGGATGCGTTCCCGGATAATGCAGAAATCTGCTGTGTTTACTTTGATGGGCAGTTGGCATCGGCCGCGTTATTGGTGCATGGGCCGGGCGTAACGCAGGTGCCCAGTGCCAGCACCATTCGCGACTTCAACCCGACCGGCGTCAATATGCGAATGTATTGGCATCAATTGTGTCGCAGCGTCGAACGCCGACAGCACACCTTCGACTTCGGTCGCAGCACGATCGACAGCGGAACATATCGCTTCAAGAAGCAGTGGGGTGCTCAGGAATGCCCCGCAGTTTGGCAGTCTCTTATTCGAAAGGGTGACCCTGGAGAGATGCGTCCCGACAACGGAAAGTTTCGCCTCGCAATCCGCATCTGGCAAAAAATTCCGATCCGTATCACGCAGTGGATTGGCCCAAAAATCGTCCGGGGAATCCCCTAGTTTTGTACACTTTTGAACTTTTGACTAGATCTAATATCCGTTTCAGGTATCTTGATTGCCAGCGCTTCCAATTTCTTCAAATAGGTAAGTCACGAGTCATTTGACGAATGAGTACTGCGACCTATCGTTTCCCGAGTCAAGTTCGTACTTTTTTGACGACTTAGGGAATCGGAGCAAAGATAATGGCGGAAATGGCCGGTCTTATTCGACACGATGGTGAAAGAATCGATTCCACACGAGTCGAAGCGGTGTTGCAGCGTATGGAACCTGGAACCGGAAACGGGATGGTTCTGCTTGGCGAAGCTGCAATGATTCACACGCGGTATGATCTTGCGACACTCCCCGAGCGTCAGCCGGTTCAAAATGCGGATGGTACGCTCTGTGCGACCGTCTTAGGCTGTCCCCAATGGGGGGAATCTGGACAACAGACCCAAGACGGGCTTGTTCCGCGGGAGTTGCTGGAGTTCTACCAAGCACGTGGCCCGGCTGCCTTCCGTTACTTGTGGGGACAATGGGCGGCGGCAATCTGGGATGCCCCTCGACACCGCTTGGTCCTGGCTCGTGGCTGGGATGAGAGTCCCAATATCTGGATGTCAGACAATGACGATGTGTTCACATACTCAACGCACACTGGCGTTATTGAACACAACCATATACCCTGCATCAAGTTAGGAACCCAACAAACCCAGTTGGTCCGCATTCGCCAGTCGACCGCCGTCCTGGTATGACGAATTCGCAATCGTCATAACCCGATCATCCTCTCCAAACGCGATTCTCCCGAACGAACTGCTATTCGAAACGCGGAATCCGAAAATTTCGCTCTGCGCATCTGTTTTTGTCAACATTTCCTTCGTCAGCAACGTATGAAATGTGAAACGGAGTATGGAACAAAACAGAAGTGATTTGTGATTTTCAGAAAAATTTTGCGTTTCATAAATTTCCTTCCTGTTTTGTCAGACCTATATTTCATGGTCTACCCCCCATTTCTCCAATACACGTCTCTGCGACGCACGAAATCACGAACTTTACGGTGATGCGTGCCGGAGGAAGGAACGCACTCATGGCGAGAAAAGATGCATTGCTCCGACTTCACGAGCGTTTGACCAGCAAACGCGACGCTCTTCGGAAAAAGCTCCTCCGCGAGTTTGAACGTTCCCAAGATTCGGATGTCGGCCTTGAACGTGGCGGTGATGTCTGTGATGCCGCCCTGGACGGCGAATCTGACGAGCTCAATACTCACATCGCGGAGTTGGAAAGCCGTGAGTTAAAGCAAATCGAGCGAGCCATTCAGCAAATTCGCACTGGCCGCTATGGGCAATGCGAGATGTGCGATAAAGCCATCCCGATCGAACGCTTGAAAGCCCTACCGTTCACATCGCTGTGCATTAACTGCCAACGTGTTTACGAGCAAGAAGGCGGAAGTTCCGAAATGTTCGAAGCGAACTGGGAATCTGCCTACGAAATGGAAGGCCGGATGAGCGAGAAAGAATACACGATCGGTGACATCGACGTCCGCGATTGATGACGCCCTGTCACTGACGATGAATCTCCAAAGCCTCGGATAACCAATCCGGGGCTTTTTTTGTCGATGCCTTTCCGCTGATATCCAAGAACGTTGCCTATATACCGGAAAGAAAATTCACGCGATGATGTCGTGCAGGACATGACCGGCGACATCGGTCAAACGAAACCGCCGACCGTTGTAGCGATAGGTAAGTTGCTCGTGATTGATGCCTAAGAGGTGCAAGATCGTGGCGTGCAAATCGTTCACGTGGACTTTGTTCTCAGCGGCTTTGTAACCGACCTCGTCCGACGAACCATAACTCACGCCGCCTTTCACACCGCCGCCCGCCAGCCATGCGGTGAAGCAATGCGGATTGTGATCGCGACCGGGCTTCGCACCTTTCTGAGCAATCGGCAATCGACCGAACTCACCGCACCAGACGACTAAGGTGTCATTCAACAACCCCCGCTGAGCCAAGTCAGTCAGTAGTGCGGCGACGGGTTGATCGGTCTCCCCGGCGAATTGCGAATGATTCCCCTGAATGTCGGCGTGACCGTCCCACGAACGTTGATTTTCCATCCCACCGGAATAAATCTGCACAAACCGCACGCCCCGTTCGACCATGCGTCGTGCCGTCAAACATTGAGCCGCGAAGTGCCCACAGTTCTCTTGATTCAAACCGTATAACTTTTGAATGTGTTCGGGTTCAGCGGACAGATCGATCGCTTCAGGTGCGGCGGATTGCATCCGATAGGCCAGCTCGAAACTCTGAATTCGAGCCGTCAGTTCCGCCTCGGCGGCGAACTGCTCGCGATGCATTTCGTTGATCTTCTTGAGAAAATCGAGTTGGTTTCGCTGTGTGGTCGGTGTGCTGCTCGCTGGGGGCGAGAGGTTTTCGATCGGCGGCCCCTTCGGTTTCAAATGCGTGCCCTGATACACGCCCGGCAAAAACGCGGCTCCCCAGTTCGCGGCGTGACCTTTCGGCAACCCGCGGCCTTTGGGATCGCTCATGACCACAAACCCCGGTAAGTCGCGAGCTTCGCTACCCAGTCCGTAAGTCACCCAGGAACCGACGCACGGAAAGCCCATGCGAGGCAACCCGCAATTCATCATGAACAACGCCGGCGAGTGGTTGTTCGATTCCGTATGGCCGGAATGAATGAACGCCATCTTGTCGACGTGTTCGCCCAGATGCGGGAAGATTTCCGAAACCGGTTTGCCACACTCGCCCCGTGGTGTGAACTTGAAGGGCGACTTCATCAACCCGCCGACGGCATTTTTGAAAAAGCCAGTCGTGTCTTTAAAGCTTTCGTCGAATTCCTTGATCGATTTACCGTCCCACTTTTCTAACGCGGGTTTATAGTCCCAGGTATCGACCTGACTCGGCCCGCCGTTGACGAAGATCCAAATCACGTGTTTCGCACTTGGCGGGAAGTGCGTTTCCTGGGGAGCCATCGGATTGAGTGAGCGACTCGTCGAATTGCTCGCCGCCAGCACGCCTTCGTCGTGCAGCAACCCTGCCAACCCCAACAAACCCGCTCCGGCACCGGCACGTGCGAGAAGCTGACGGCGGGTCCAAATATGTTGATTCATGGTGTTGGTATTCATGAGCTTTGATTCCGCGAAGAGCGCTGCGGTCGATGGTTCCAGTTCCGACTATTCTGAACGGTTTCGACTCATCCGACAACTTCCACTTTTCAATCGGTTGGAAAAATGCAACTGGCTAGCCATGATGAACGCATCAATCTTCGCCCAATCAAAGAGGAAGCCGCCTCATGCCTAACGAATCGAAGAAGTCTTACCGCGTCGGAGTGATCGGCCATACGGGACGAGGAAATTATGGACACGGCATGGACACGGCTTGGCTTTCCAATCCGCGAACGGAAATCGTGGCCGTCGCCGATGCCCATGAATCCGGTTTGCAGGCGGCTCTGAAGAAGTTGAAGGTCGACACCGGCTACGCGGACTATCGCGAAATGATCGAGAAAGAAAAACTCGACATCGTCGCCGTGTGTCCGCGGTGGATCGATCAGCATCACAAGATGATCATGTCGGCCTTGGAGCACGGTTGCCACGTTTACACAGAGAAACCATTCACCCGCACCCTCGCCGAAGCTGACGACATTGTGCAAGCGTGCCAAATGCGTCACCTGCGATTGACCATCGCCCATATTGCCCACTATTCGCCAGTGTTGCCGATCGTCAAAAAGATGTTGCAAGACGGGGCAATCGGCGATGTGTTGGAGATTCGCGCTCGGGGCAAGGAAGACCGACGCGGCGGCAGCGAAGATCTTTGGGTGCTCGGTTCTCACTCGCTCGAATTGATGCAAGCGATCGGCGGGAAGGTCGAATGGTGTTTTGCCGAAGTCCGGCAAGATGGACACCGCGTGACTAAGAGCGACGTGAAAGACGGTCCCGAAGGTATCGGACCGCTTACGGGTGACGGCGTTGATGCAATGTATCGTTTCACGAATGGCATCACCGGCTACTTCAACTCGCACAAGGATGCAGGCGGACGACCGTCGAAGTTCGGTCTGTCGATCTTCGGTAGCAAAGGAGTCATCGAAATGCAGTCGGGTTATCTCAATCCGGCGTTCTGGTTGAAAAGCCCGAGTTGGTCTGCTGCGAGAAGTGAAGCCGAGTGGATTCCCATCACCTCCAACGGCCCTGGTAAAGCGGAGACGCTCAAAGATTTCGATTACCGTGGCGCACACGCGGTCATTGTCAGCGACTTGTTAGATGCCATCGAAAACCACCGCGAACCACTTTGCAACGTGGAAGACGCACGGGCTTCCATCGAAATGATCGCCGCTGTGTTCGAATCGCATCGGCAAAACAAACCAGTCTCGTTCCCCCTCGAAAACCGCGACAACCCACTCACGATGCTCTCGTAAACGAACAAAGATAGAGAGTGTGCCACGGCTCTGTGAGCCGTGGTTTTCTGGCGTATGGCTCCGCACGGCTCACAGAGCCGTGGCACCCAAGGTATTGATCACGGTTTGCGAACCGTCAGCCAGAGATCGGCGATCGGTGAGTACGCACCCGGAGCAGATGCAGTCGCGGTGTGTTCCTGAACCGTGTCGGTGTCGATCGTTTTGCCGACGATTTGAAACGGTTGATTCACGGCGAAGTCTTTCGCGGCGGTCAATTCCAGTTCGACTTTCTTCGCGGAATCGCCTTTGCCTTCCGAACGAACCGGCTTTGCAGTCACGCCATCCGGAAGTCCGGCTGCTGCGATTTCGAGCACAGTCGCCAAACCGTTTTCACGCGTAATCGTGACGGGAATCTTCAGCGACTCGCCCGCCTTCAACTCAAACGCATCTTGCGCGATCGACAAGGAAAAGTCCTGCGGCTTTGGACCAATCTGCAACTGATACGCATATCGCAAGCCGCCGTGCCCAAACAGATCCGACACTTCGATCTGGAAGGTCCCGTCGCTAGGAATCTTGCGTTCGAGGACGGCATCAAACTCATTGCGTTTTGGGTCGTCGACGCGGGCGATCTCGGCTCCGTTCGCATCCAATAGCCGCAACACGGGATCGAGTTCCTGTCGATATGAACGCGATTCCGCCCGAAAAACCAACGTATCGTTCTTCTTGGCGTCAAACTTGAACACGTCCGTCTCGCCCGGTGGATCAATGCGACCGCCGATTGATGTCGGCGTGGGAATGGTTTCACCGGCATTCGATTCCGCGCTAACCGAAGTCGCCAAGATCGGCACACGAATGATCCCTGCGGCTTCTGGATGAGAGACGATGGCTGTTGCTTTCGCTGCATCGCGCGTAGTGATCAATCCACCAAAGTCGGCGGGAAGATTCCAACCGATTGCTTGCAACGGTGTATCTTCACTCGTAACCGCTAGCGGTTCGACGTGATCGAGAAACGGGCCGGTCGTGAGGGTCAAACGATAGATATAAGTGTTGTTGCCGGCGAAACCGATCGTGCTATTCGGTGCCTCCGGAAACGCGAACACGCGGACCGAATACTCGCCATCTTTCGGAGCCGTAAACACGCACAGCGGATCAATACCGCGTGCATCATCGTTCTGCAGCAACACGAACCCCTCCGGCGAAAGCACCTGCAACACACCGTCCATCGGTGATCCGAATTCGTGAGCCGCCAGCGATGCGACGAGTGTTTCGCCCGTCTTCAAGGGAATCGCGAACGTGTCCACATCGCCCGATTTTGCCAAGCGACCGTTGACCGTCATCTGAGACGATTCCAGAGTATTGGCCTTCTCAGGCGTTTCGTTCGGTTCGGTTTCGTTGAGCTCCTTCAGTGTGCCGATCTCGAACGGTCGGACCGACGACGCTCCCTCCGCATTGTAGAGTCGAATCCAACACGGCCCCGGTACTGCTTCGGAAGGAGCAGTGACGCGGAACTCGTTTTTCTTCTCATCCACTTCGATCGTGACATCGTCACGACTGCACCACACGGAAACCGGCCGATCACCGATTTTGCCATCGACTGTTATCGTCGCTGTCGTGCCAGCCTGCATTCCTGTAGGGTACAATGCCGTCACAGACGGTTTTTCCGCAAACGCCGTTACGGTGAGGGCGAGGGACAAGAGGCCAGAGACCAGGTAGGATCGTGTCATTGATTTACTATATCTCGCCCGTTGTCTCTTCGAATCGGTGCGTTAAATGCACCCCACAAAACCCTAACCCCTAAATCCTAATCCCTACATCAATTCGCTGATCGGTGTCGGATCGGTCACGAGGTGCGTGGGGCGACCTTGAGGTGTGTAGAGGACGGTGTTCGGGTCGATCCCGAGTTTGCTGTAGATGGTGGACGCGAAGTTCTCGGGGCTCTTCACATTATCGACGGCCGAATAACCAGCCCGGTCGGTGGCACCGACGATCGTTCCGCCGGGTGTGCCGGCACCGGCCATGAGGACGGACATCGCATTCGACCAGTGATCGCGACCGGCGTCTTTGTTGATCTTCGGCGTGCGACCGAATTCGCCGAGCATCACGACGAGTGTCGAATCGAGCATACCCCGGTTATCGAGATCGCGAATCAAGGTGGCGACCGTTTGATCGACCTTCGGCATCCGCTTGTTGAACGAGTCGAACAGACCACGGTGATGGTCCCAACCGCCTTCGTATAGCGTGATAAACGGCACACCGGCTTCGACCAATCGTCGAGCAAGTAACGCACGTTGGCCGAATCCGTCGCGGACATATTCGTCTCGCAGTTCGTCCGGTTCGCTTTGAATATGGAACGCAGCTTGAGCTTCCGGCGAAGTCACCAAATCCATGCCTTGTTCGTAGTATTCATCCAACGCGGGCACCGGATCGGACGCGGCCGCTTCGTTCATGCGGGGCAATTGGTCGACGAGTTTTCGCAGGTCAGTCCGACTGGAGAAGCGTTCGTTCGTCAAACCGTTGGGCAAAGCGACGTCTCGCACGCGGAAGTTCGAACTGGATGGGTTATCCGAAACCACGAACGGGGCGTACTTTGCGCCGAGGAAGTTCGGGCCACCCGATCGGGACATACTTGGCATCGAGAAATACGCCGGCAGACCGCCGTTGTTACCCCGATGGTAAGCCGTCGCGGACCCTAAGCTCGGATGGAAACTGACGAATGCTCCACAACCCACTGGAATTCGCGGCGGTGCACCGGTCATCATGTAGTGGTTGCCGGCCCCGTGGTTGCCTTGGTTGTGTCGAATGGACCGAATGACCGCGATCTGGTCCATCATCGCTGCGAGTTTCGTGCAGTGCTCCGAGAAATGCACGCCGGGCACACTGGTGTTGATCGCCGAGAACTCGCCCCGAATTTCCGCTGGCGCGGTCGGTTTTGGGTCGAAGGTTTCGTAGTGCGACGGACCGCCATCAAGCCAGATCAGAATGCAACTTTTTGCCTGGGCGGCAAATTCCACAGTGGGAGCGGCAGAAGCTTTCAGCTGCAGAGCATGTGCGAGTCCGCCGCCGGTGAGTGCGGTCAGACCGAGTTGCAAGCAGCTTCGGCGAGTCATTCCCTCGCAGTTTCGATGAATTGGCATGGGAGCCTCGGCAGGGTTTGAAGGTGGGAATCAGTTCTTGAAGACGAATTCCGGCGTGTTGAGCAGTGCCCACAGGAGATCTTCGGTCGCCGTTCGGCGGGTTTGTCCATCTTGATTATATAAATTTACGCCGATTTGTCGCTCTTGATCGGAAGGAAATCGCGCGTACACCCATAAGTACAGGTCTTCGATGAGGGATTCGACGGGTTTGTCGCTGGCGGCCAACTCCGCGACCCGGCTACTGTCGCTCGTAATTTTCGCCGCCAAGTCCCGCGAATTCATCAGGTGAAGGGCCTGGACCAAGGTTGTGTCGCTGGTGCGTTCGCAGGGTGGATCTTGGTTGGGGTCAGGGCGACCGAAGGCATCGAGGAAATCGGATTTCACGCGGTGTGTCCAAATTTCTTTGGCGAGTGAACCATCCGGCATCGCGGAAAAGGAGTTCGGTTTGCCAGTGATGCGGGCGACCGAATCGAGCAACACTTCCGCCCGCAACCGTTGTCGATAGTACCGCGAATGATTGCGGGTATCGACGAAATTGCGATCGTTCGGCAATGAACTCAAGCTGTAAACATATGAGTTCGCGATCCGGCGGACGAGGTGTTTGATGTCGTACCCGCTTTCGCGGAAATCGTTCGCGAGAGCATCGAGTAGCGGTTTATTGGCGGGTGGATTCGTGCCACGCAAATCGTCGACGGGTTCGACGATGCCGGTGCCCATCAGGTCCGCCCAAATGCGGTTGGCCATCACTTTGGCGAAGAAGGGGTTTTCGTCCGAGGTGATCCACTCGGCCAATTTAACGCGTGGATCAGTTCCCGCAGGAATTTCCGCCGGTTCGCCAAACAACGGCTTCGGCGGAAGCACCTCGTCGGTCAGCGGATGTTTTACCTCGCCTTTGCTCGCCGTGAAGATAATCTCCTCAGACCCGGAGATCGGCGGCGATAACCCGGTTCCTTTACGACCGACTTTCGCGAAGTACGCCGCGAAGCTGTAGAAGTCGTCTTGCCCGTACACTTCGAACGGGTGATGGTGACACTTCGCACAGTCGAGTCGCACGCCGAGGAACAGTTGACTAACGATCGTCGTCAGTTCGTCCGGCTCGCGGCGGTCTCGGAAAAGTGTGACGGCACCATTGCGGAATGTGCCGCCTTGAGCGGTGAGCAGTTCCCGCGTGAATTCATCCCAGGGCGTGTTCTCGCGGAACTTTTGCCGAATCCAATAGTCGTAATTCAACGTATTTTTGATGCCGACGCGATACGGGTTCGGTCGCAACAAATCGACCCACTTGTTCGCCCAGTGTTCAGCGAATTCGGGACGCTCTAACAAATCGTCAACTAACTCGCTACGTTTGCTTGGTGATGGATCCTCAAGGAATGCCCGCGCTTCGTCGGCGGTTGGGGTACGACCGATAATGTCGATATAAACCCGACGCAGAAACGTGTGATCGGCGACCGGTTCTGAAGGTTTCAATGCGAGCTTCTGGAGTTTGTCCCAGACCAGACCGTCGATGAAATTCTGCGTTGGCAACTCGGTGTAGAATTCTGGCGGTACTTTTCCCGGCAGCGGGACGGCGACTTCCGAAACGGTAATTTGGTCCATGAACCGCGCCATCACAGCCGCATCGCCGGTCAGTTGCCCAGCGGTGATGATTCCGTTTTCGTCGACCGATGCAATCGCGGCTTCGTTCGACTGAAACGAACTGAGTCGCGTGACATCTCGACGTGTGCCGTCGGTGTAAATCGCGGTCACGAGAAGTTGTTGCGAATCGTTGTTCTTCAGAATGCGTTCGGTGGGGTAAATCTCGATCCTTTCCAACTTCGCCACACCGGGAAGTTCTCGCGGTGCCCCGGATTGCACCCAACGCGTGAGCGTTTCAAAGTGCTCGCCTTCGGGATCGAGGCGTTTGCCACCACCGTGCGGTGTGCGGGCGATCGGTTTGGTGAGAAGCAAGCTTTGCGACGGATCGGGCAGGAACACGCGGCGGCCGCGGGCTTCTTTCGTGAGCGCGTCGTAATCGAAATTCGGGTCGAACCCTAACAGGGAAAGTTGGAACCCGTTTTGGCCACGGGCCTTACCGTGACAGGCTCCGGCGTTACAACTGAAGCGGGTGAGAATCGGTTGCACGTCGCGTTCGAAATCCACGGGTAATGGATGTTCGGACTGCATGACTTCCACAGGAACCGTGGCCGTCAGACCAGCGTGGCGAACTTGGACGGTGGTCGTGCCATTGCCGACAGGTTGCAGCAATCCGCTAGCATCCACACGAACGATTTGCGGGTTATCCGAAAGAAATTCCGTGTTGCGGGTCGCGTCTTTCCGGAGAGAATCCGACGCCCACGCCGTCACCAACAGCTGTTGCTTGGCGTTCGGGCCACGTAACGTGATCGATTTCGGCGTCAGTTCCAGCCGTGTCCAGGTCACGTCTTCTGCAAACGCGACACTAGAAACACATGCCAAAACGCTCCAGCAGAGCAAAAGTCGTTTCATCAAGGCTCCCACCGACAGATCAAAATACTCCAATCTATCGATAGTATAGGAAACTCACTTCGGCAAAGACAATTCGGAACCCCCTGCGAAATCATTTTTTTACGATCCCCGGTGTTCACATTTCGGCCTTGCTAGCGGTGCAAGGATGCACATCGGAACGCTTTTTCTTCATCAACCTAAGCATCGGGCAACTCGAGGACGATGTATTCGTCTTCGATGCTCGTGGGAAAGCTAGCATGAACCAAGTTCGGATTGAGACAATGTTGCCCCGATGTCACGTCGAACTGCCAGCCATGCCAGGGGCAGGTGACAATGTTGCCGTTTAACGCTCCTTCACCGAGCGGTCCGCCAGCGTGTGGACAGACGCCGTCGAGCGCATGGAATTCACCGTCCACATTGAAGATCGCGACGACACGCCCGCGAACGACCACCTCTCGGCTGGTTCCCGGCGGAATTTCGCTTACGCGGGACACTTGAATACGTTCGGCCACAGTCACGTTCCCCAAAACACACAATGGTATTCAAGCCGTGCGTCATCCACGGCGAATCGGGAGAACATCATAGACGACGTGCAGGCACAATTTGAACTTCACCGCCAGAACCGGCCGGTTGAATCACCATTCATCATTCAACTTGTTACCGTAGGGATCGGCAGTTCGACCGACTTCGAACCGTTCTGGTGGTCGGGAAAGCACACGCAGACTGACGGATTCTCCCTCGTAAATCCCCTCACACAACAGATGAGCACCGAAATCGTCATCGTCGTCGAACGGCAACGCTTGCCATTGTAGCGAGGTAATGGAGTCGAACAGTCTGTACAAGGATTGGATATCAAAGGTGAATCGTGACCAACTCAGCCGCCCGTCACAGGCTCCGCCCTGAGTTTCCGTTTTGGAGACGAATAACGTCACCTCCCAGATTGCACCGTTCGTCCAATAATGACATCCCACCGGTGCGAGGATGTCGACCGGCAGGATATCGCCGGCAACAGCGTTTGCAAGTTCGGAAAGCCAGTCGGGTGGGTTAGCCATGGGAAGTCTGGGGATACTGCCGTCGTTGAGGACTGAAATCGGTGGGAAACTCGGAGTTGAAAATCCTTGCGGAAGTTGAGCACTCCATTCACAATGGGATGAGCGACTAAGGGTGAATACATTCTGCAATTCGCAGACCAGAGTGAGGCAACTTGAGTGCCAAAGCAAATGTGACCTTAAATACAATCCAAAACTGTTGACAAAACACCACATACGTCGACTGCCTCTCAATCGACACATTCAGATACATTAACAAACACTGCTAAAGCCTGAAACATTTTTGTTTCACCCCTTGAACACCCAACAATTTTCCCTGGTCAGAGCCAAAGGAAGAACACGATGGCATTCCGATCTTCCGGCGGTTCGGAGGTTCCTCTCGATCCCACGGCTCTCGCCAACTTCGGCAAGTTGGAAGTGGTTGCCCGGTTGGTCGTGGAAGGATTCATGATCGGGCAGCATAAAAGTCCGTACAAAGGGTCGAGTATCGAATTTGTGGAGCATCGCAAGTATTACCCGGGCGATGAAATCCGTCACATCGATTGGCGAGCCTACGGCAAGACCGGCAAGTACTACATCAAAGAATTTGAAGACGAAACCAACCTACGGTGTTACCTGATTGTCGATTGCTCCGGCAGCATGGGATACAAGCAGAGCACGCTGGCGAAGTACGACTACGCCCGCTATCTGGCGGCTTCTCTCGGCTATTTGCTCCTTACACAACGCGATGCCACCGGCTTGATGACGTTCGACACGACGGTACGGAATCGCTTCGAACCGTCCGCGAATCCGCAGAGTTTTCGCCGGCTTGTTGAAACTCTGGAAGACATCCGCACCGGCGGCGAGACCAGTATCGCTAAAGTCCTGGCGGATTTGTTACCGACTATCAAGCGACGCAGTCTCATCGTGTTTCTTAGCGATTGTTTCGATCGCATTGCCGACTTTGCAACTGCACTCAAGCTGTATCGCCACGCCCGGCACGAAATGATCGTGTTCCATATCGTGGCTCCCGAGGAAGAAGAGTTTCCGTTCAGCCACCCGACACAATTCCGCAGTTTGGAACGTGGCGGTCACCGAGTTCTCGTCGACCCCCATCAACTTCGGAGTTTGTACCTCGAACAGTACCAACAGTTCTGTGAGGAATTAGTGCAAACGTGCGGGAAGATCGGGATCGACTACCATAAGTTGGTCACGACTCAGCCCTATCACACCGCGCTTGGAAAGTTCCTCGATTACCGCACCCGACGCAAAGCGAAAAAACGATGAGCGAGGACGAACGTAACTTGGTCATCTACGCTCGATTGGCGGCGGCGTCAGCAGCGAAACAGCAGTTGTCGGGGCGAGATCGGTTTCTGATTCTCTCCGGTGTCGCTGCGACACGAGCGGGTTGGCCAACCATCGCCGAAGAAGCCCGACGATTGGTGCTGGCCAATAATCCGCGACACCTCATCGGTCGCTGGGAGACCTTCGCCGACGCACTCCGCAGCGACGAGTTTCCCGTCTTCCTGCGACAACTTCAGCGAATTTGCGGACCGGAACAAGCCGATCACCTGCTGAGTTCGCTCCATTCCGACCCCGCCGTTCCGCCGGAACCCGACACTGACGACCTGACCGACGCAATCCTAGGAATGTGGAAGTCCGACGACGACGCGAATTGAACGCTGGCGGAAACCGTCTTGAGCGGAATTCCCATTTCTCCTATTCTCCCGCGAGCCGAACAAAATGGACTCTCGGAGAATCCGATCATGACGGACCATGATCAACGAATGGTGACGGAAAACCCAACGATCACGTTACCAACCGCCAACCACCGCTCTTGGCGACTTTGGGCGTTGGTCGCGGTATTTGGGCTGTTCGTTCTATTCTTTGAAATCGGGCGTTATCGCACGCTGACGAAACACGAAAGTTTTGTCGCGGTCGTCTCACGAGGGATGCTCACCAGCGGCGATTGGGTCGTGCCACGCTTCGCAAACCTGCCTCGCTTGAAGAAACCGCCATTGGCCTACTGGACGGCTGCCACTTCGAGCGCGGTCTTTGGAACGCATGCGGAATGGACCGTGCGTCTGCCGTCTGTAATCGCCGCACTAATGCTGGCCGGGCTGATGGGATACTGGGCACGTAGTTGGTATGGAAATGCGGCGGGCATCGCGACGGCCTTGGTGCAAGTCTCGATGGTTTCGACCATCGATTTCGGTCGCAAAGCCGAAGTCGACATGCAACTTTGTCTCATTACAACCGCCGCGATGTTTTTGATCGCAACATACCGACCGGGAGAACCCCGCACGCGTTCATTCTGGCGTTGGGCGGGTGTGTTGTCGCTCGTGGGTCTGTCCTGGTTGGCCAAGTTCCATTACGGCCCTGCGATGATTCTCTCCGTCTGCGGCGTTTGGTTCGTCGCGCAACGCTGGTGGCGATCGTTCGCGAATCTGTTCAATCCGTTAGGATTGCTTGTTGTGTTGGCGGCCGTCTTCGTTTGGCCGTACTTGGTTCTGCGACAAATCCCTGATGCTTGGGAGATCTGGCAAGCGGAAACCGTCGGGCGGGCTATCGGCCAACTTGGACGACAACCCATTTGGTTCTACCTTCCACAAGTCGTCGCACTCACGTTGCCTTGGTCGTTGTTAATGCCCCTGATGTGGCCTCGCAGTTGGGCCCGTCTGCGTGGTGGCGATGAACGCGAACGCTTTCTCTGGATTTGGTTTGGCGTGCAGTTCGCCATCCTGACGGCCTCGGCGTTCAAACATCATCATTATCTGATGGCCGCGTTGCCGGGAGTTTCCTTGACGCTCGGGCGAACGCTGTCCGAAGTTGTCACAGAGTTACGAACCGGTCAACGGAAATTCTGGCGAGGTTGGGTGGTGGTTAACTTGTTCACCGGTTGCCTGTTAACGGCGGTCGGGTTGGCGGTCGTCAATCGCAAGTGGCCGCAATTGATCGAGCCGACCGGCTTCGCGTTGGCCAGTTTCTGCGTGGGGGTTCTCGCGGCCTCAATCTTCTTCGTAAGACAAAATTGGCGAGCCGGTGTACTCTCCGCCGCGTTCGGGTTCGGCGGATGCTACGTCATTGTGATGGGATGGATTTTCCCCAATCGCGATGGTCGTTTGGCGGACGTGCAGTTCGCAACAGCTTTGGCAGAAAACCCGCCGCCGACTCCGGTGCGTGTGTATGATCTCAAAGAGCACCCGGTGGTCTATTATCTCCCGGAGCCCGTCACGCGGGTTGAGGAACCGCAGCAACTCAGCGAGCAATTGCAGTCATCGGGCCGATTGCTGGTCATATCTGCGACGACTCGCACGGACCAACTCAGTCAACTCGGAAACTGTCGGCTCATTCGCCATGCCCGGAATACGGATAACGCCGGACCCGTCAAAGGAGAACCGCTGGCACTCTTCGAGCTCACGCCGTTCCCCGCGACGACCGCTCTGCGTCCACCCGCAATTGCCGAAGAACCGGTCGTTGCACGTTAACGGCAGTTCCCACCGCTCAATTGCCGGAGCGTCGTTGTCGCCATTGATCGAGGGTGACGGCGGCAATAATAATCACGCCGAGAATCACGCGTTGATAAGACGTAGGAATTTCCAGCGTGACACAACCGTTGATGATCGTCGTCATCACGATCGCGCCGGAAAGCGTTCCGAGAATCGAACCGCGTCCGCCGTTCAAGCTTGCGCCGCCGATCACTACGGCCGCGATGATCTCCAGTTCCTTGCCCATCCCGGCTTTCGGATCGCCTTCGCCGTTGAGAATCGCGAACTGAAATAAGCCCGCCACGCCGACGAACACCCCCGCCAATGTGTAGACCAACACGCGGACCCGCGAAACCCGTACGCCACACAGATGAGCCGCTTGTTCGTTCGAACCGATCGCAATCACACGTCGCCCGAACACCGTGAACCGCAATACGATCGCGGTCAGGATCGACAGGATGAACATCACCCACACGCCACTGGACACACCAAGCCAATCTGGGATCGGATAGGGAGTCTGCAGATTCAACACCCAATCGGGGGCTTTGCCGAAGGCGCGAATCGGGGTGTCATCTGACAGAATCAAACCAAGGCCGAAGAAAATGGTCATTGTGCCCAGCGTCGCGATAAACGGCACCACGCGGAGACCGCTGATCAACAAACCGTTCAACAGACCACTCGCGCATCCGGTAAGCAAGCCCGCCGTCAACGCGACGACGGTTCCGTACTCCTCGCGGAAAAACCACGCTGTTACGGTGGCGCAGAGTGAGATTGCCGCCCCGGCAGACAGATCGATGCCGCCAGAGATCACAACCAACGTCATCCCCAACGCTGCCACACCAACCAGCGAAGCGTCACGCAAAATCTTTTGCACCGTTCCCCAGGTGAAGAACAGTGCGTTTTCCGGGTCGTCTGCGTGTAGCATATCCGCGACGCCGAAGATGACGTACACAACCGCCAATCCCAACAACGGACCGAGCATCGCGGCCAGACGACGAATAATCGAAACGTTTGCGGCCATTAGTTCGGAACGGGGTAGGGGGTATCGAGTCGGTGTTTCGGATTCGCGGCCAAATACTCGGAGACCTTATCTTCCCGCGAAATCGCGATCGGCAAGAATCCAAGAGCTTGTTCAAGGCGTTCGTTCGGTTCGGCACAGCTAAACCGCAAGAAACCGGCTCCCGCTTCGCCAAAACATTCGCCGCCCAAGCACGCCACGCCGAAGTTTTCGTCGGCTCCTTCGAGCAGATACAGCGCCAAACCGTGGCTTGTGATTCCCAATCGGTTACATACCGGTGCGACATTCGGAAAGACGTAGAACGTGGATGTCGGTTCGATGGTCTGAAAACCGTCGATGCGGTTCAGGCCGTTGGTGAGAAGTTCGACTTTCTCTTGGAACTTCTTCATCGTGGCATCGCGTTCGGCATCGTCCTGGTTGAGTGCCGCTGTTCCTGCCCGCTGCACGAGTGCGGGTGTGCAAGACAGCGTGGTATTCACCATTTTGCCGATGGCGTCGATGATGTGCGGAGCCGACACCGCAAACCCAAGTCGCCAACCGCTCATGCTGTAAGACTTGCTGAACGTGTACGCCGCGACGCATTGGTCCATCATGCCCGGTTGAGCGAGCAACGAATGATGCCGCCCCTTCCAAACCATGTGACAATACGGTTCGTCGCTAAATACAGCGATGTCTTTGCCCCGCACGATGTCGGCGATGTTTCGCAAATCGTCTTCGGTCGTCACGCCACCGGTCGGGTTATGTGGCGAATTCAGGAAGATCGCTTTCGGTTGTTCGCCATGATTAACGAACTGATCGATCTCCTCGATATTCGGTCGGAACTCGTTTTCCTGCTTCAAGGCCGAGAGCGTGATCCGTCCGCCGCGTCGCTCGATATTCGGCACATATGTCGGGAAATACGGGCTGAACACCAAGACGCCATCGCCGGGGTTGACGAACGCTTCGCAGAAGAACTGCTCGAACACCTTCGCTCCGGGACCGGCGACAATGTTCTCGCGTTTGGCGGGGATGCGGAACTCTCGGTCCACCATCGCTGCGGCCGCATCGCGAAACTCCGGCAGACCGGGCGACGGGCAATAGTGCGAATGATTCTGCTCAATCGACTCGATCCCGACCGACTTCGCCGACGCGGTGCTATCGAACGGGCTGTCGCCAATCTCCAGTTCGACGACATCCTTCCCATCCGCCTTCAACGCTTTGGCAACCGCCAACACAGTAAATGCGGTTTCCACCGTCAACGATTTCGCAAACTCACTCAGCGTGGCCGACACGATGCAATCCTCAAAAAGCGCAGGTAGCCTGGGTTCAAGACGAGCCACCAGTATGCCCAGAGTGCTGCGGCAACGCAATCGCGGGAAGTCCCCCTTGGCGGACCTTCACGTGCCAAGAAGAAGAAATCGACTTCGACCTTGTCGACATCTTACACGTGGTGATGGACAAGAGTTTCGCGTTCTAGAACCGAAACTGGTAAGCCGCCGAACCCCGGAAGATGTCTTTCGAGAACGGAATTTCATTCCGCCCGGGCGTTGGAATCGCTTGAACAACGCTCCGCTCCGAGTTCGCCAGATCGACGATCGCCTCGTCGCAAACCGGCACTTTGGCCCCGCTCGAATCTCTCACGATTTGCACAATCGGCTGATTGAACTTCCCTCGATTGGGACGAAGAACTTGGGCCACGCTGGCATCGTCGAGTGTCACGAAGCTTCCGATCGGGAAAAGGCTGAACGCATTGAGCAACGCCGTGACAACTTTGGAATCGATGTATTTCTCAGAGGCGAGATTCAACAGACATTCAATAGCTCCGTAGGGAGTTGTCGAATCTGCAAAGCATCGGGGCATAGTCATAGCTGTATAGGTGTCGGCAACATGCAAAATCCGGGCGAATGGATGAATCGCCATTCCTCGACGTCCACGCGGATACCCAGTGCCATTGAGCGATTCATGAACCTGATAAACTACTAGTGGCACGATCCCAGGAATACCTGTAATTTGTCCTAACAAATCAATTGTATGAACGGGATGCTTTTGAATTTCTAGGAATTCCACTTCTGTCAGCGGCGCATTCTTTAAGAGAATCTCCTCAGGAACGCGAGTCATTCCCCAGTCGTGAACGAGCCCACAGATCCCTAGCAACCGGACGTTGTCGGCATCAAAGCCCATTTCCGCACCGATCGTCATCGATATCAACGCGGTTTGCAAGGACCGTTCACTGAGTCTCTGTTGATCGGCACTCATCGCAATGCTTAACACATGCTCGTTATCTTCCATCATGTCTGTCAGATAAGTCGCCACCATTTGCGTAATCTGTTGTGCATCGAGTTGTCTTCCGTGTACAGCCTCGCGCATCATGGAATCTAGCGAATCGCTAGTTGTTTGATGCTGTGAAAGCAATTCTTCTCCACGGGAACTATCAAAGGCCTTTCGACCGTTAGACACCATCTGATCCTGCATCGCAGGACCATCGTTCTTGACGAACAGAATGCCTTGATCAATGATGGTATCGAGACGGTCGATCAGTGCAGCACTTCCGCCAACAAACTTACGGTCCTCAATTTCGGAGACATCTAATGTCACGTTTCCTAAATCGTCGGCATCGATATGAACTTTATCCGAGCCATAAGAAGAGATTCGCTGCTTTAACTGCGAAGTAATGACTGTCCCCGCAGCAACTAGCAGCACACCGGCACTATTGCAGAGCGGATGCTGTAACTTAGAGCCAATTAGCAGATCAGCGATTCGCACAGACACATTCTGTGGTTCGGTTTCCTGCGTGGATTCAGATGTCAAGGCGTTGGTCATCGGCGAAAAGAGTGTTTTAGAGTCGATGGAATCTCAACGAGCGCACAGTCGTAACGCGACAGCAACTACATCTAACCATAGTCCACGATTGCTGCCAACATGTCGAATTCATGGTCTCGTTGAAAATTAACAGCATGAAGTCTTGCATCAGCTGCTCAACCGTTCCACTTTACAGAGTTGTGGATGTGCAAACTCGTAGAATCGTTAGAACTCCACCGGCTGTTTAGCTCTCGACGAGTTTCCTGATGGTTACGAAACACCACACGCCTGACCGTAAGCTAGCTTTGGGCACGTATTCAAAGCATGCCCCTCTGTTGCATTTCCCCGTCATTGAATTCCCGACTGGCAGCTACGCTATGACAACGACCAGCCAAACGTCGCGATTGACAGCGGCTATCGTGAACCCACTTATGGGCTCGACACGCGATGTATTCACAATGATGCTCGGTTGCGAACCTGTTCGTGAAAGCTTGACCCTTAGAAACTCGAAGGTTCCAGCTTACGATCTGAGCGCGGTGATCGGCATTACCGGCGGAGCAACTGGCACTGTCGTTTTCAGTGTCGCTCGCCAGACGGCCTTAAACATTGTCGAGCGAATGCTTGGCATGAAGGTTGAGGAAGTCAATGCCGATGTACTTGACGCCGTCGGTGAGATCACAAATATGATCGCCGGTTCCGCGAAGGCAAAATTCGCATCACTGAACTTATCGATCAGTACTCCGAACATCATTAGCGGTAGCAACCATGAAATTCATTACCCGACTTCCATTCAGCCGATCTGTTTGAACTACCAGTCTGATGTCGGCAAGTTTTGCCTCGAAGCAGGTTTCGCACCCGCTTAGTTCAAAAGACTCGATTTTGAAATTAGTTTCAGCTCTTAGTTAGACGCGACATTCTCTCGCCATCTTGTTCTTGATGCTATTACAGAAAGACTTTGCTCATGCGGGCATTAGTTGTCGACGATTCCGGTACAATGCGAACCATTATCAAACGCGGCCTTTCGCTACTTAATGTCACAGATGTTGTCGACGCTGAAGACGGCGCCGTGGCATTGAAGTTATTCCAAAGTGGTGAGTTCGATTTGATTCTCAGCGACTGGAACATGCCGAATATGGACGGGCTGGAGTTCCTTCAGAACGTTCGTGGAATGAACGAGACGATTCCTTTTGTCATGATTACAACAGAGGCAGAACGCTCACGAGTTGTGTCTGCGATTCAAGCCGGTGTTTCCGACTACATCGTCAAGCCGTTCACGGTCGACGTGCTCAAAGCTAAACTCGATCGTTGGGTTCCTGCAGCGACATAAAGAGCGGCGGGCTCACGACGAGCGGTTCCTCGCTTAGACAATTCTCCACAGTTTGTCGTGAATCCGATCTGACTGCCCCACACAGATCGTCCCGTGAATTTTCGACGCTCAATATTAACCTAGACACCATGCGACGGCCTTGTCCCTTCATGTCCGTCGAAACTAGAAAGATCGTTTCTGTGACTCAGCAACCTATCCGCATGCTGATTGTCGATGACTCACTTCTTTACCGTAAGATTGTCCGGGATGCGTTGGATGCGATCCCGGATGTCGAGATTGTTGCCTCGGCGGGAGACGGTGTTGCCGCGATAGAGAAAATTAAGCGATATGCGCCAGATCTCATGACGCTTGACCTCGAAATGCCACGCATGAACGGGCTTGAAGTTCTCGAACAAATCAAAACCGAGAAACTATCGACACAGGCCATCATGATTAGTGGTGCCAATCGAACGGATGCCGAACGGACTATGAACGCCCTCCGTCGCGGGGCATTCGATTTCATCGTTAAACCTCGCACGGACTCCATCGAAGAGAGCCGACAGCAACTCATTCACGACTTGAAAACACGAATCGAAGCATTTCGGGCGAAGATGCAAAGTGCAAACCGGCCATCAGCACCAACCCGGTCGGCCCCGCCGAGTATTTCTCGGAGTCAGAATTTCAAGTCGGCCGGTGTCATTAATGCAGTTGGCATTGGCATTTCCACGGGTGGGCCGGATGCCTTGCGGAAGTTGATTCCTGAACTGCCTGCAGATTTCCCGGCTCCGATTCTCATCGTGCAACACATGCCACCGATGTTTACCAAACTATTGGCGGATGGTTTGAACGCATCGAGTGCACTGAAGGTGAAGGAAGCGGAAACCGGAGACCCGGTCCAACCCGGGCATGTTCTGATTGCTCCCGGTGGAAAGCAGATGAAGGTTGTTAGCGGCGTCGATGGCGTGCAAGTTCGGGTGACGGATGATCCTCCCGAGAATAGTTGTCGCCCGGCTGTTGACTATCTGTTTCGATCGATGGTTCCTGTCTTCGGAGCCAATTCACTAGGCGTTATCATGACGGGTATGGGCTCAGATGGCTTGATCGGCTGTCGAGAACTCAAACGAGCTGGCGCGAAGATCATGGTCCAAGACGAAGCTAGCTGCGTTGTGTTCGGGATGCCGCGATTTCCGATTCAGGAACGACTCGCCGACGAAGTTGTCTCGCTGCCGGACATGGCGACAAGTTTGCAACGAACTGTCAAACGGAAGTGCTTTGCATAATCCGTTTGCAGAGTTCAAAAAAGAGTCAGTTGCCGACCGTCTTGAGTGGATCTGCGAAAGCTGTCGCAATTGTGGGACGGAAGATTTGCTTCCAAGCCGAATCGCTTGGCGAACACGCGAAATAGTTTGCGGACTTGGTCTGCGATTTCTCCGTCTCCACGCATTCGTTGGCCCCAAGTCGAGTCGTTGAGTTTGCCGCCACGCGATTGACGAATCCGACCGAGAACTTTTTCTTCGTGGTCGTGATGGGTGCGTTCGAGCCATTCCCGAAACACCGGCTCGACGGAAAGAGGCAACCGTAGCAGTGTGTAACCCGCACACATCGCCCCCGCTTTGCTGGCGGCTTCCAACAACTCCGGGATTTCGGAATCATTCAATCCGGGAATGATCGGTGCCGTCATCACGCCCACAGGAATGTTCTTCGCCGAAAGCATTTCGACCGCTCGCAGTCGGGCAGCGGGGATGCTCGTCCGTGGCTCCATGAGACGTGCCAAATTCGGATCGAGCGTCGTCACCGACAAGTAAACGTGCACCAGTCCCAAGGCGGCTAATGGTTCCAGTAAGTCCAAGTCGCGGATGACTAACGCGTTCTTTGTCACAATGCTCAACGGTTGCCGAAATTCCAGGGCCACCTCTAAACATTCCCTAGTCAACTGGAATTCTCGCTCCGCCGGTTGATAGCAATCAGTCACGCCCGAAAAAGAAATCGGTTCCGGTCGCCACGACTTTCGCGAAAGAAACTCTCGGAGCAGCCTCGGCGCATCCGGTTTGACGACAATCTTCGTCTCAAAATCCAAACCGGCATTGAACCCTAAATATTCATGCCCGGGACGGGCATAGCAATAACTACATCCGTGGACGCAGCCGCGGTAGGGGTTCAGGCTGTGGTTGAAGGGGAGGTCGGGGGAGTTGTTTTTGGAAATGATGGACTGCGATTTGTCGTAGATGTACTCGATCCGTCGGTTTTTGAGAGCATCGATGTACTCCTCGTCCCACTCGATATGTTCAAAGTCGTACTCGCGTCGAGTGGTTTCGAACCGATTCGGGGGATCGAGTTGCGAGCCGTGTCTCATCCGGTCAGGTGCCTTGTCGATTGATTGATCCATCATCACGCAAGCCAGTACCCACTGCCCAAAACGTGAACAAACGATTATAGCAAACCGATTCCAATCGTCAATTTCCGAGAGTACGCCGGGCGATTGGCTGGCCAGAGTTGCGGTTGCGTCTAAGAACTCGGTACGCGGCTTACTGCCATTTCACACCTGTCGTCGTACTTTTTCTTCACAAACCGAAAATATCACGAAACTTTGATGGGTTTCGGTTGGTTTCATTCGAGAAGAACGTCTCCTTAGGTGTGAAGTCCGTAGTCGCTCAATTGGGAACACCGATAGACGAGACCCAGAGTCGAGAAAGGCCGCTCGGGATGGCAGTGCACAATCCGGATGTCGTCATCATTGGTGCGGGAATGTCGGGGTTGATCTGTGCTCAAGTTTTGCAGCATGCCGGTTTGAACGTTGCGATCTTCGAGAAGAGCCGTGGCGTGGGCGGTCGGATGGCCACTCGTCGGACGGACACCGAAATCCTTACCGATCACGGCGCCCAATACTTCACGGTGACAGAGCCGGCCTTTCAGACGGTCTTCGACCATTGGCTGAAGTCTGGTATTGTGGACCAGTGGCGTGCTCCAATTGTCGAACTCAAGCACGGCGAAGTTGTGGCGGACAAGTCGGATGCCACGCGTTACGTCGGCGTTCCGACGATGAACGCGGTTTGTCGATCGTTGGCGGACGAACTGACGATCCATTTGGGATCGCAGATCTCTGGTTTGGAACAGGTCGCGGATTCATGGGTGCTTTACGACGACCATGAGAAGGCGGTCGCTCGGTCCGAAACGGTGATTTGTACGGCTCCCGCACCGCAGACCGCTGCCTTATTGAATTCGATTCCCTCGATAGCAGTTCCAGCACGTGACGTGGAGATGGAAGCCTGTTGGACACTTGTGTTGATTCTGAACGTCGGTATGAACCTGCCATACGGCGGCGCGTTTATCAACGATTCCGAGTTGGCATGGATCGCCTGCAACTCTAGTAAACCCGGTCGACAACGTTCCCCCGAGGTGTGGGTGTTGCATGCATCGGCTGAGTGGAGCCGTCAGCATCTCGATGAGTCGCCTGACACGATCGAGCGAGAACTTCTGACCGTTTTTCAACGCGAGACGGGACATTGGCCGGCGGCGATTTCTCGAAGTTGGACGCATCGCTGGCGGTACGCGAAGCCCACCAATCCTCTGAAGACGCGTTGCTTGTTTGACGAACAACTCAGAATTGGTGCGTGCGGGGACTGGTGCGGCGGTCCGCGAGTCGAGGGTGCGTTCCAAAGCGGATTGGCTTTGGCCAACAAAATTGTGAACTCTTAGACCGAACCCGACGCGTCGCCTTTTCCATTTCTTCACAATTCGTGGTGGGCTGTCTTCACACTCAACGTCTAAGAGTGGGGGACAAACTCCGTCTTTGGATTGGCCGGCGACCAAACTCGCTGGGGCCACCTTCCTCGCCACGTTGTCCTCGCCCATGACTCGAACCAACGTTCTGACCAATAATCAGCTCTACGCGACCGAACGCAAAGGCAACACGTTGCTGGTCACGTTTCAAGGGCATCCGGTGGGTTTCGGAGTCGTCGATTCGGAAACCGAACTTCAAGGTGTGGTGAAGTATTACGAAAAGGAAAAGGTCAAGAACGTTATTGTCAATCTCGGTGCGATGTCCTATGTGGGAACTCAGCTGATTGGGTCTTTGGCTCGCCTGGGGGAGGCTGTTCAGAAGAAAGGTGGCACTTTCGCGGTCTGCGAACCTAGTCACGACACCAAAGAGATGTTCAGAGCGTTGAACATTGAAAACCAGTGGCCGGTCTTCGAGCGAGAATCGACAGCCATCGGTAAAATCGTCGAGGAACCGCTGTGGCAAAAATTGGCCATGTTTGGACAACGTCGCGTGTGGCTGCCCATTCTGATGACGGCCGCCATCGGGTTCGGTGCGTGGTGGCTGTTCGGTCCCGTCCCACCAGAACAGCGACTCGCCCGTTCCGCTTCGACACTTGAGGATTACTGGGACGACTATCAAAAGTTCTCCGCCACGGTTCCGTCAAAATCGGAATGGGCGGCTTACAGCGAGACGATGACAAAAAAGGTGAAGTCCTTCGCAGACGAACTTGGCCAACCAGGGCCGCTGGTGGCGGAACGTTACAAACTGAAGAACGTGATTGAATCGCAGTTTCTACCGATACTTCGGCGTCGGCAACCTATCTCACTTCAAGATTCCGCCGTGGCGGACCAAGCACGTCGCGAGATTGAACTGGCCGTGCAAGTTGCGAAGACTCGCAGCCAACAGGACGGTCCTTGAAACGTAGACACATTCGCCTAGTGAAGATTTATCGAGAATTGGTGTCCGTGAAAAACCGCTCCTGTTAGAGTGAATTGATCGGAGTCGAGTGAAGATCACCAGGCCGTTGTTCTCGGAATTCGAACATCAAGACCATGAGTGAGAGTTTTCAACTTCTGATCGTCGACGATAGCCCCGTAGACCGGGAATTGTACCGAGCGTTGATGCAGAAAGATGAACGCTGCTTGGTCAGCACCGCGCATAACGGCATCCATGCGTTGGAGCAAATCGCGAATTGCCCGCCGGATGTCATCCTGACAGACCTGCGGATGCCCCGCATGGATGGTTTGGAACTCGTCAAACACGTCCACGAGCAGGCCCCGGAAATCCCGATTGTGCTCGTCACTGCGCATGGCAGCGAGGAGATCGCCGCGGAAGCGTTGCGGGTGGGTGCGTCGCATTATATCCCCAAGGCTAACTTTGCCGGTGCCGCCCACGAGACGATCAACAATGTTCTGGAAATTGCCCGCGAACGTCGACAACGAAAACGATTGAGTACCTGTTGGCGACGGTCGGAGTATTTCTTCGAACTGGAAAATGATAGCCGGTTGATTTCGCCGCTGGTGTCCCGTTTACAGGAATCGCTTTCCGAGTTTCCCGGCACCGAACGAGCGAACGTGATCCGCATCGGTGTGGCATTACACGAGGCAATTCGTAATGCGGTCCATCACGGAAACCTTGGCCTCGATTCCGAGTTACGCGAAGGCGATGGCACTCGGTATTACCGTTTGGCCGCTGAACGTGTCACGCAGTTGCCGTATCGGGACCGTCGCGTCCACGTTTGGGTGCAAGAATCACCGGATGAAGTCGTCTACCAGATTCGCGATGATGGTGACGGTTTCGACGTTTCCAATTTCAACTACGACCCCACCAATCCTACAAACCTGCTTCGCCCGAGTGGTCGCGGGTTGTTTCTTATCCGGACTTTCATGGATGAAGTGCGTTTCAATGAAAAAGGTAACGAGATTACGTTGGTCTATCGACGCTCACAACAACCATCCGCAGACCCGGATCAGGTTGTCTGACGAGCCCCCAGGCAAGTTTGATGTGAGCCTTACAATTTCGACCTCCGCAAAACCAAAGCAGCTACGATCAGAAGTCAATTGCTTTAGTGCTCGCCGAGAAACAGTGTCTCCGAACGTTCACCAGAAAGTCCAAATAGGATGACGCGATTTTGGCAAAATTTGCTAGGATGGCCGTTGCTACTGCTTTTGCTCATCGCAGCGTTATGGTGTGTCGCGGAAGCCATTGCCGAGGCGCGTTTCAATCCCCCGCCGCTCGGAACAACGCATCACATTTGCTTGGACGAAGAATCATCGCGGCAAATCACGTTGCGTCTTCCTGCGGGATGGGAACCGGATCAACTTCCCAGCACGTCGACCAAGCTCGCAAAAGTCGTCTTCCAGCACGCACCGCAGCCATACCCGTCTGTGTATATCGAAGCGGTCACCGGTAGCGATGCCAACGAGACCGAATGGTCGCAGCAGTTCACAGGGGACATGCAATTGCCGTTGCTCGACAAGCTGACCGACTCCCAATGGGCCTTTGACGCCGAGCGAAAAACACGTTGGCGGACCGTCGAGAAACAATCACCGATGCGTGTCGAACTCGAATTGCTACGCAACGATGTGCATAGTCTCATTCGAATCTTCCATGCTACGGAAAACTCGCAGGCGTTCCGCGAAACCGTCTGCAACATTGTTGATCAGTTTCAAATCGAATTAACTACCGACACACCGGCCGCTCAGTCGTTAGAATCCGTCGCGTCTAAAGCCGTCCCCCCCCAAACACCCCAGGCCGACGATAAGAAAGTCGAATTCGTGATGGGGAATGGTCTGGAATTGATTACCGCGAAGCAAACACGTCTTAACGCTCTGATTTGGACAATCGCGGTCTTGGCCCTGTTGATTGCCGTGCATCTGTATTTGAGCGTCATCGAAGTCAATGAACGCGTCCGCGACACCAAACGGTTCATGTCTGCCATCCGTCGTGGCGTACCACTTGGCCGCGCATGGAATTTACCGAACACCAAAGACACGCCACCCACGTGACCGAATTCGTGCAAACCAGGATTCCCATGTCGTCTGAACACTCAGCGTCTAGTCAGAATGCCCCTGCGATCTTTCATCGAGCCGACGCACTCGCCCGTGCCGGCGACGATCGAGAGATTGCCCAAGTCGTGGCACGAATGTTTCTAGAGCACGGCCCCGAATGGTTGGACCAACTTCGTCAGGCGATCGCGAGTTCCGATTGGCCAACCGCGCAGCGAATCGCCCATACGCTGAAGTCATCAGCGGACAACCTCGGATGTCATGAAACACGAGCAACGGCGTGGAGCATTGAATCCGCAGTGGCCGCCAACGAATACGACTCACTCGAACCATTGATCGCCAAGCTTGACGAAGCACTTCAACGCTGCCTCCCACCGTTAACCGAGTTTTGCGAAGCCGGTGAGAATCCGTCATGACAGAGATCGAAAAGATTCTCGACGAGACACGCTCCGAGTTACTCGGTCAATTCGAACTTGCCTTGGAGAATGCGTTTTCGCAGATTCGGAACACATGGAATCAATCCGGTTCGAGTTCCGCGGTGGTCGAAGCAGTGCGTGGCGGTTCGATCGAGGATGCCCGCCGGTTCGCCGAACAACTGCGAAAGGCCAAGGAAGAAGCCGTCGCCGCCGATCAGGCGAAAAGCGAATTTCTGGCAAGTATGAGTCACGAAATCCGCACCCCGATGACCGCGATCATCGGTTACGTCGATCATCTGCTTGACGATCGTAGCGAGGGCATACCGCCCCAAGAACGCCGTCAGATTCTCAAAACCATTCGTCGAAACGCCGATCACTTACTGGAAATTATCAACGACATTCTCGATCTGGCGAAGATCGAATCCGGTCGGCTTTCGATCGAGAACACACGACTTTCCGTTCCGAAACTCGTCACGGACGTGATTGATCTCCTCGGAAACCGAGCCGAGGAGAAGGGTCTCGAATTGCGATCGGAAGTCGAAGGACACATCCCCGAGCACATCCAATCCGACCCGATTCGACTCAAACAAATTCTGATTAACTTGGTTGGCAACGCGATCAAATTCACCGGAACCGGCAGCGTCAAAATTGTCGGGCGGTGCTTGGCGATGGATTCTCGCAGTCCGTTGCTGGCACTTGACGTCATCGATACGGGAATCGGTATTTCGCAAGAAGCGAGTGACCGGATTTTCGAGTCGTTCCATCAGGCCGACAATAGCACCACTCGCAAATACGGCGGCACCGGCTTGGGACTGACGATCAGCAAGCGATTGGCCTTGATGCTTGGCGGCGATCTGCACGTGACCAGTCAACTTGGCAAAGGCAGCACGTTTCGGCTGACGACACCCACCGGCCCGATTGACCGATCGAATCAAGTCACGTCTCTAATCGCGACTCCCGAACAAAGTGGCGTAATGCAGCCACCGACATTGGGCACACTCGCCGGTATGCGGATTCTGCTCGTGGATGACGCACCCGACAACCAAGTGATCATTTCGAAGTTCCTCGAGAAACACGACGCTGCAATTGTTCAAGCAGAAAACGGCCACGAAGCCATCGAGAAAATCCGACACGCTGAAAAGACAGAAAATTGGCCGTTCGATGTCGTACTGATGGACTTGCAAATGCCGGTGCTCGGTGGTTTGGAAGCCACCCAGTATTTGCGGAAACACGGCTATCGGCGACCGATCATCGCTCTCACTGCAAACGCCATGCAAGGCAATGAGGAAGAGTGCATTCAAGCCGGTTTCAATGAAGTCGCCATCAAGCCGATCAATCGCGACGATCTTCTCCACCGTCTGCAGAAATTCGGCCCGCAACTCTAACGTCGTTCAATTGAAACCAGTTGCAGGCAATTCGTAACCGCGTCGGCGAAGTTGATCACGCAATGTCGCGGCATCGATAAACACCTCGGCATCGATTCCCAACTTCCGAGCGGCTTCGACGTGTCCGACCGTGTCGTCGGTATAGAAACACTCGCCCGGATCGCATTCGATCGCCTCGAACAACGCCTCGAAAATGGCTCGCTCCGGCTTCACCGATTTCACCTCGTACGACAACACCTCCGCATCGAAATCCTCGAAGAGATCGAACTGTCGTTTGGCGAACTCGATATGAGCCGCGTTCGTGTTCGACAGCAGCACCAACCGCGTGCCACGGTCACGAATTGCAGTCAACAGCGGTCGCATCGACTCATTGAGAATGAAGATATCACTCACTGCTGTCATCAAATCGTCGTACGCAATCGGTTTCTGCAGGACATCTTCGAACCGCTGATGAACTTCGCTCTGCGAGACCTCACCCCGTTCGAATTCATAAAATAGACCACGATATGCGTCCAGCAGCGGTTCAACATCCTCTAACGAACACTGGCATAACTCGCGGACTTGTTGCCGCATACGGTCATGCGAGAAATTCAGCAACACATTGCCCAAATCAAACACGATTGTGCGAATCTTTGTCACAATGGTCCTCGGAGGAGTGTGGTTTCGACGAACTCAAGCCGCTTCGACGTTGAACCGTAGATATCAGTTCGCCGATCAATTATCGCGGTTATGAAAAACAATTCGTAAATTCGGCAAATGGAATCCATGAAAAAGCACAGAACGTAAAAACGAACTGGAAAACTTTGCGGATGTCGCACCATATGCGTCGAAGCCTGGGAAATCATGTGTTGTGACGACTGTTTCCGGGAATTCTGTAGCGAAAAAAAATTCGGTTGCGTACGATCAGGCAAAGGAAACCGAACCCCAAGAACGGTCGGTTCGAGACGATCCCCTTGACCAATACGGACAATAATGGCGGAATTCTACGACGATGAAGACGACTCGGGCAGCGGAATTGTCACCGAGGCCGGTACGATGCGTGGTCGCGAATGGCCATGTTTGCGGCAATTTGGCGTGTTTCTGGAAAATCGCGTCGGTAGCCTGAATGACTTGATGCGACATCTCGAGCGACAAGACCTCCGCATCATGGCATTGTCGATTGCCGACTCGATCGACTGCTGTGTCGTGCGATTGATGCTCAATCACTACGAACGTGGACGAGAACTACTGGACTTATCCGGTTTTACGGTGTTCGAAACCGACGTCATCGGTGTGCAACTTCCGAACGTTGCTCAACCGTATGTCCAAGTTTGCTCAGCACTTCTGCGCGCGGAAGTCAGTATCCACTACAGCTACCCCTTGCTATTTCGACGGGGAGGCCAGGGAGCAATCGCGGTGTACGTCGACGACATCGATCTCGGCCTAAAGACTCTTGCCCAAAATGGACTCACGGTCATTACCGAAAAAGACTTACTTGAAGATGACGAGGATGTGATGTAAAAAGAGACACATGGTACAAGTGACCGGAACGTTCTGATGTTTAGTTACCGAGAACGCCTGATCACTCCATCGCGAGGGAGAACCCGTCCCGTAGGGCAATCGATCGGCGGACTCTTTGACGGAGAAGTCGGAATCCGATGAGCTTTTGGAATGCCTTGGGAATTGTGTTAAGCGTGGCGTTGTTCGTCGGTGCTGTGAATTCGCACGAAACTTCTTTGCCGACAGTTTACGCAAAGTCTGTACTAAAAACACTTTCCGACGAGTCGCAAAGCAACCAGATTCATTTCACCCAAATGTTCAACGGCGTGCAGTTGCACTGCGATGTGCAAAATCTTCCACCCGGGTTGTACACCATTGAGATTCCCGAAACGACACGTCTCGGCGAGATTCAGGTCGAGGAAGCCGGTTCGGCAACATTCGAAGTTCTAGCTCGTGGGCAAATTCTTGCTGATCTCATCGGGCAAACGGTTGTTCTTAACAAAATCGATCCCGTGAACCATCGGAAATATTCGTCTGCATTCGATTCTCAAAATGCGATCAGTGGTGTGATTAAAATCATCGACCCAACCGCACCTCATGCCTACCTCCATCGTTGCTCTACGAATTAAACAGCCCTCCCAAAAAAGTCACACCGCAAGCCACTAACGGGCAACGGCTTACGTCGATAAAGTTGCATAACACCACATTACCGATGACGGCTGTAATCCCTTGTAAATTCTCGATTTTGCCGCTGAACGACTGCATCAGCGGTCTGTGAATGCCAACGGTTGCAGATTTAATCCGGCCGTTGTTATCCTCTGTGAGAACGAATCCAATCTTCATGCGTCCCGGTTCTTCATACCGGAGCGACGCACTCCTTGACTGACCCGCTCGAGAGGGAAACACACGATGGACACCACAAACGGCCCCCTGAATCGAAAATTGCGTATGGCGTTGGTGGGCGGCGGAAAAGGATCGTTCATCGGCCGCGTTCACGCCACCGCAGCCGTTTTGGACAACCGAGCCGTCCTTGTCGCAGGTGCGTTGTCGTCCGATCCGCAGCGTTCGAAAGAATCTGCCCCATCCTACGACATCGCTCCTGAGCGGGCGTACGGATCCATTGACGAGCTGGTCGAAAAGGAATCGGCACTTCCCGAAGACGAACGGATCGATTTTGTCAGTGTCGCGACTCCCAATCACACTCACTTCGCCATTGCAAAAACCGCGCTTGAAGCTGGCTTCAATGTAATTTGCGATAAGCCAATGACATTCGACATGGGTCAGGCGGAAGAATTGGTCGGCATCGTCGAGAACAGCGGCGCGGTGTTCGCACTGACGCACAACTACACCGGTTATCCGCTCGTCCGCCAAGCTCGCGAAATGATTTTGAATGGCGAACTCGGCGAGATTCAGGCGATTCGTTCGAACTACATTCAAGGTTGGTTGCGATCGAAACTCGAAGACGAAGACAACAAGCAAGCCAAGTGGCGGAGCGACCCGGCGAAGAGTGGTGTCGCAGGCGGATTTGGCGACATCGGCACACACGCCTATAACTTGTCTCGCTACATGACCGGGTTGATTCCGGCGGAAATCTCGGCGACGTTGAAGGTGTTTGCCCCTGGTCGGCAACTCGATGACTATGGTTGTGCTTTGATTCGGTTCGAAAACGGCGGACTTGGCACCGTGACCGCGAGCCAGATTTCTCACGGTCGCGAGAACGACTTGTTCATCGAAGTCGACGGCACAAAAGGCGCACTGGCGTGGCGACAAGAAACCCCCAATGAGATGTTGGTGCGACGCAACGGCGAACCACACAAACTCTACACCCGCAATCCGAACGCCCCTTATATGAACGAAAGCGGAGCAGCCGCTTGCCGACTGCCGGCAGGGCATCCGGAAGCGTTCTTCGAAGCCTTCGCCAACATTTACCGCTCGGCGTACGATGCCATCGTCGCTCGCATTACCGGTTCCGATTTCGAGAAACGTGATACGATCTACCCCAACGTCTACGATGGTGTCGACGGCATGAACTTCATTGAAAAGTCCGTCGCCAGTAGTGCAGACAATGGTGCCTGGCTGCCGTTCCATCACGAAGCTTGCCGAAAGTAAAAATCAAGGCTCGATTGCGTGTGTCACTGGCGTCTCGCTAGTGACACACAATACTGGCGGACAGTTGGAAACAATGGACGAAGATTTGGCTTGGGAGGAGTTGTGCGCGGGGGTTAAGTTCCGTTTTCGGGACGCTATTCTCCTCGTACGGAATCACCGTGGGGGTTGGATCGAATGTCATTCGATTCGCCCGAAGAACGACTTCGTTATGACCGTCAAACGTCAGACCTATGAAGCCTGGCGAGACGGTTTGCACGAGCGTAAGCACTCGTTCCTTGGCATTCCCTTTTAAAATACCGTCGCTAATGTGTGTCCGCTTACACACGAATTCCGTGATCCCTACAGCAGAGAGCCAACTCTGGCTCGAAACGAAAATTCCTTCTGGAATGGAGTATGGATCATGTCGAATTCGTTTTTCGCACGTCACTCATCACGGTTAAATGTCTTCGCCAGCACGCCGCGAAAAGTCTATGGCCGATACTTGCCACGGAAGTCGAGCGGTGTGAACCAACGCCCCATTCTGTCGGCCTTCCTGCAGGCTCGCGACATGGCAGAAAAGAGCGAACCACATGCTCTGGAAGACCAACCGTTCGCAGGTTGAGAAGCGGCTGGGTTAGCGAAACGCCCCCCAGCCCAGCATGAGTCGATCTACTCGGTATCCGATTCAGTAGGACGAATGCTTTCGAAGTATTGTTTGACGGTCTGACGATGTCCCAACGGCAACGGTTCACTTTCGAGAACCGCTTCGGCTTGTTTGCGGAACTCCTGATACCGCTTTTTATAGCTGCGTGACGCCAGCTGCTTGGCTTCCGTTGTTGTCATGATTTCCCGTTCGCTTGGGCCGTCACCTTGCTGCCCATCGACGTTGACTTCGTCTCGGTTGCCGTCGAGTTTCGTCGCCAACTCGCCAAAGGGTTTGTTGGTGGCACCGGTGCCCCAATTGTTGCTTGGGTTGTCACTCTTGCTGGTTCCTTTGCAACCGTTTTTGTTGCATTGGCTTTTGCAAAGACTCAGCCGCCCGAGTTGGTTCCCCAAGCAATTGCAAATCGATTTTCGTAACGATTGCTTCTTGCACAGCCCGGCCAACTTGCAAGCCGCTCCGTTGCATTGAGATTGATTTTTCTTTTCCAAGCCTTCGGACAATTCGCCAGTCGATTCACTGAGTTCGCCTTGTTTCGCCTTGGCGAGGTTTTGTGACAGTTTCTTCAGACTCGCGGCGACGGCTCGTTTTTCTTTGTTCGAGAGTTTCTCGGAATCGAACTTTTCGAGTTTCTCGGCGGCGTCTTCGTAGTCTTGGTTTTTAAGATCAGCAGCGAGCGGTTGGAGTGCGTCGGCAGACTCGACGGATTCCGCCAGCGATTGCATGGCTGAATCGACCTGCTCTAAGTTGAATGTGGCCATCGTGCTCGTGATCGACTGTTGCATCAGCGATAACTTCGCGAGCGCTTCACGTTCATCGACGGCCGGGTCGCGAAGTTCCTCGACGAGTTCTTCCAATTTCTGCACGAGTTCATCGAGTTCGTCTTCGTTCTTGTCTTTTGCCAACTCTTTCAACTCGTCGAGCATTTCTTCTTGGAGTTCCTGAGCCTGCGCTTCGAGCATTTGCCGCGTTTCAAATGGCACACTGGCCGCAACCGGTTCTTGAACCGGCCACAACATAATCGTGAGAACAGCCGCCCCGGTCCCAAGTGATGCAAGCAACCAATGCGGCCGACGCCACGGCACAACGCGGTTTGGTTCAACGCCATCGAGCTTTTGCAGTGTTTCTTCGACTTGCAACTTCCGGAGCGGATCGTTGCGATCGTCTTGGGCGAACTCCAGCGCCGTGAGCGATCGATCTTTGAGTTGGTAGTGGTTATCCACTTCCATCGCGGATTTCTGCCAAGACAATGGTAGGACGAGCCCCAAAACCGCCCCGGTCAAACCGCATACTCCTAGCGTGAGAAGTGGCATCCACCATGCGATGTTCGAGCCGGATTTCCACAACAACGCCAGCACCAACCCGAGAATGGTGCCGACGAACAAGCCGGTGACCAGCCACTGAATCGACCGCATGAATCGCAAGCGACGCTGCACTCCTGAAAGTCGTGTGCGGATTTCTGTGTGCATGCTCGTTCCCTTGGCTTCCAAGTGAGGAAATTCCACCAACGTGCTACTATACAAATTCTGAACGACGGATCAAGCAGATTCTCAGTGAGTGACCGCAGCTTCCGCCCCCATCCGTTCCGAGTTTGCTCGTCGTCCGAACAATCCACGACTTCCCGTGGAAAAATCGATTCGTCGCAACATGACGTCGAACACGAACAACACCAACGCCGCTATCATCAAGAACGGCCACAACGCCAATCGAAGTTCGGCCGTCCGTTCGGTGGGTGCGAACAGCGTTTCCATCGTCGGGTTGTATTGCCCGCCGCTTGTCGAAGCGATTTTCTTGAGCAAGTCTTCATTGGTGGGACGCAGACGAAGTTCGTCCGGGTAACCGACGACCAGGGCTCGGTTCTGTCGGAGCCGAACGTCTCCGCCGACAGATTTCTGACGAAGTTCCATCAGATACGCACCGCGATCGTCGGCATCAAATTCGGCTTCGTACCGACCGGGAGCTGTCTGGCGAAGTGTGAGTTTTTGAGGATCAAGATCAGGCCGGATCAGGCTGAGTTCCGTGTCGGCTTCGTTGACGAAGTTGCCAAAGGCATCGACGGCGTCTAGCACTACTCGCGCTTGGTTGCCAGTTCGCTCGACAGTGACGAATGCTCCTTCGGACGTCGATTTTCGCATCGCATGCCGAATGACTTGGGCCCAGAACGTGCCGAACTCCGGCCAGGCAAGCCATTCCGCCGACCAACGCGGGCTGATGTCCGACGTAAACGCCACGCTCATGCCCAGGCCGTATCGCCACCAAGACAGCAGCGGTTCGCCGGTTTCGCTGGCGAGGATAAACTCGCTCGTCGGTTTTGGACGCGTCACCACATAACCGAGCAGGAATGGAGCATTTTCCATATCCACGCCATTGAGCACCGCGGTCGGACGAACGATTTGCGGGATGAAGGGCAGTTCGTTGATGGCCGACTTACTGGCTTCGACGGTCTCCTTGGCGAAAATTTGTGGCACGGAGTTGGGATCGTTGCAGAAGTAGTAACGACCGCCGCCAATTTCCGCGATGCGTTCGAGCAAGTCCTGATCGGCTCCATCACCGACCGCCACACCACTGACTGTCATCCGGGCGGCGGCCATATCACTGGCGAGACCTTCGAAATCGCCCGGTTCGCTTTGGCCGTCGGTCAAAAGAATCACGTGTTTCAACTTCGCCGTCGCCCCGAGCAACGCGTCGTAGGCATCGGAGAGTGCAGGATAAATGCTCGTGCCGCCGCTAGCTTCGATGGTGGCGATCCGGTCGAGTATGTAGCCTTTGTCCGAACCGGCGTGGAGTTCACTCACCCAGTTGCTTGAGCCATCAAATGCGATCACGCCGATTTGATCCCGCGGGCCCAACAACTCGACGGCGGCTTTCGCAGCGTCCTTGGCCAACTCGATTTTCTGCCCGCCCATCGAACCGGATTTGTCGATGACCAACACCATCGCCAAACTCGGCTTCTCGCGTTCCTTCTCAAAATTGCTGCGGACCGGCAGAATGGTTTCCAGCGTGGTTTTGTAGTAACCGCCAAGTCCGAACGCCTGATCGCCGCCGGTCATAATGAACCCGCCGCCCAGGTCTTCCACGTACGTGCGGATGATGTCCATTTGATGCAGCGACATTTCCGTCGCGGGGATGTTCGAGAGAATTAGGCAGTCGTATTTTTGCAACTCGGCCAAATCGCGGGGGATACCCTGCGGCGGACGGACTTCGACCCGCATGTCTTGTTCTTCGAGTGCCCAGCGGAAGGAATCGGTCTGGTCGGGTTCCTGATCGATCACCAACACCGCCGGTTTGCCAGCCGCGAACACCAACCCGCGAGCCAGGTTGTTATCAAGGAGTGTGTCGGACTCCGTGCGAACCTGGACGGCGAAATCGACTTGGCGTTGGTCGTCGATCGTTTGCCGAATGCGGAAGCGGTTCTCACCCTTTTGCAATTGATAAGTCTGCGATTCGCCATTGGACTCGATGCGGATGTCGTCGCGGAAAACGTCGATGTTCGCTTTCGTCTGGCGATTGGATTGCACGACGACTTCCACATAGAACGGTTCTCCCTGCCGAACTTGAGCGGGCACAAGTACCTCGCTGAGTTGCACTTCGGGATCGTCCCGCGTCGGCAGCGAAATCACATGGACGGGAAAACCGACCCGGTCCGCTGCTGCGAGTCCGTCGCCACTCGTTTCGTTGCCATCGGTGATCAAAAGCAATTCCGGCACGCGGTCAGGAGCGATCGCCGCCGCACCGACTCGAATCGCGGCAGAAAGATCGCTGCCGAGTTGTTCATCGTCTGTGAGTTCTTCAGTCCACGTTTTCGGATCTTCCACCGCCGCCGACGGCGTATTTGCAAAGCGTACGAATCGCAATGCGACATCACCAGCGGACTTTTGGAGTTCAGACAGTAACTCGTCGGTTCTTTCTTTCGCATCCTCGCCGACGCTTTTGCTAGCGTCGATGGCGACGAGCAACGTGCGTTGTTTCGTGGGTGTGCGGAGCGATAATCCAGCAATCGCGAACGCCAATAACACGACAATCAACGAGCGAACCGCGAGCGAGAGTCGACGTTGCCACAGGGAAAAATCGCTCAAACTCCGCACGTGAAACCACAGCACCACCACGAGCAACGTGAGTGTAACGAGCCAGAACGGTCGCGTGAGTTCCAGGGCGTATTCCGTCATACGGGCGGTTTCTCCCAGCGTGTTTGACCAAGCGTTCACGTCACACCATCGCCTGTGCCGTCCCCGTTTGTCAATTGGAACGACGAATGTGCGGGCGAAATCACGCAGGGTGATCTGGGAAAATCTTGAAATCGCGGGCGGTGAAGCATCGGGGGTGAGGCGGTGAAAAACGTGTTATCATGCCCGTCGGTTACTGATGGTCTCGCCAATGTCAGGGAGTGGATGATGAAACGGATCCGAATCCTTCTGGGTGTTCTGACGGCAATTGTCAGCGTCGACTCGCATGCGGAGGAGTTGTTCCCGGCCCAGTCACTCGCGAAGGCGGTCGACTTGAGTTATCCGCTCAACTCAAAAAATGCGTTTTGGCCGGGTGAGAATTACTATCCGTTTCAAATGGACACGATTGCGACGCTGGAGAAAGACGGCGTGCTTTCCAAGGCGTTCCGCATGCCCGAGCATCTCGGCACGCACATCGATGCCCCGAACCATTTCGAACCGAATCAGCCGTCGGTCGATGAAATCCCGCTGGCGAATTTGATCGGTCGCGGCGTTGTGCTCGACATCTCTTTGCAAGCCGAATCCAACGCGGATGCGATGCTCAGCGTGGCCGATATCCAAGCCTGGGAAAAGCAACACGGCGAAATTCCCAAACGTGCAATCGTGCTGCTCAACACTGGTTGGGGTCGATTTTGGAACAACCTGACGCGGTACCAGAATCGAGACTCACGCGGCGAACTCCATTTTCCGTCCTACTCTCCGGAAGCCGCGGAATTTCTGGTCAAGCAGCGTGACGTGCTCGGCATCGGTGTCGACAACATGAGCATCGATCGCGGGATTTCAAAGAAGTTTCAGGTGCATCACATCGTGAACAAAGCTGGCAAGTTTGGCTTGGAGAACGTAGCTCATTTGGACAAACTCCCGCCCCAAGGTTTTACGCTGATCGTCGCCCCGATCAAACTCGAAACCGGCACCGGCGGACCGACACGTGTGTGGGCGGTGTTGGATGCGGCAGCGACGGAGTGAGACGCCGCGTGGCCATTCTGCATTATGATGTAGAGGGTTGAGAGTAGGGTGTCGAAGATACGATTTCGCATTTGCCAGCGTCAATGCGTGCCACTGCTGGCTTGTCCAGCAGTGTTTCTAGCGACTCCCGGCAGGCTGGTCACTCGCACTGCTAGGCAAGCTAGCAGTGCAGGAAATTGCATGTATTGGAGACAATATTGCGTGACATTCAATGCGGTTTATACTTGGGTGGCATGCCCACCGTTTGGGGTGGGCATGGGCCAGCGGTGTTTGAATGTCTAATCATGCCCACGTAAAACGGTGGGCATGCCACCCACGACGCTAATTCGATGCAATTTCCTGCAGTGGCACACAACTTCTTTCTTGGTAAGAGTTTGTGTTCCTTGCAATCTCTCAAGCGTGAAATCGTACGCTCTCGACTCGACACGTCATGCGAAAACGGGCACCGTTTCGAACGCTCTGCCCAGTACCGCCTTTGCATCTACGCCGAGCCATTGATCCAGCACGGTGGCGTAGACGGAGCGGAAATCGGTGTGGTGTTTGAGGTCGCCATCGGTGAGGTCGTCGAGACGTGGATGCTCACCGATCACACCGGTTTGCACTTTCGGACCGACGAACATCATCTGCGAAGCAACGCCATGATCGGTTCCGCCGGAACCGTTCTCTTTCACCCGGCGACCGAATTCGGAAAAGGTCATCGTGACCACTCGGTCGGCATGGCCTTGGTCTTTGAGATCGGTTTGAAACGCCCGAACCGCGTCGCCTAGCTCTTTCAGCAAACGGGGATGGACATCAAGTTGGTTGGCGTGCGTGTCGAATCCGCCATGCGAGACGTAATAAATCCGCTCCGGCAACTCGGCGGCGATCAACTGCCCGACGAGTTGCAACCGCTTGCCCAGACTCGTTTGCGGATAGTCCGTCTTCTTCGCCCCCGCTGCCACGCTTTCCAATCGCCGAGCTGTCTCGTACGCGGAAGCCGTCGAGTTCTGGACCAATGAGAGCAGCGGGTTCGCTGTCGATGGTTTTCGATTGGCGAATTTTTCCATCATCTCGCGACGGTCCTCACCGGTCTTAAGACGATAGGAATCCAATGACCGCACCGACGCTGCCGGTCCTGCAGGCGAGAACAGTGCTAACGGGCTTTCGCCATCGCCAACGGACATCGCCGAGAGTTTCGAGCCAGCCAGTGACGTTGTCCGTCCCAACCAACCGAAGCGTTCGGACTTCTCCCGCGTCGCTTTGTGCCAAATATCCATCGACTCGAAGTGCGAGCGATTCGGGTTCGGATATCCCACGCCCTGCACGATCGCGAGTTGGGAATCCTCCAAGAGCTGCGAAAACCCCGTGAGCGACGGATGAAACCCTAATTGCCTATCAATCTTGAGAACTTTGTCCGAAGCGAGATTCAGTTGCGGACGGGCGGATTTGTAGAGCGGGTCGCGAAACGGCACGACCGTGTTGAGTCCGTCATTCCCGCCGGTCAATTCGATTACGACGAGCACGGTTTCGCGTTTCGATTGCTCCGCCGCCATTGCTGCCCGACGAAACGCCATCGGCAACGCCGCCCCCATCGCCAGCCCCGAAGACGCCTGCAAAAACTCTCGACGATTGAAACCGGCCATGACGAATTCCCTCATTCGTAGGGTGCGTCGTGACGCACCAAGTATTGATCGAACCAGTTGGCGGTGCGTTGCAACGCACCCTACGTTGTCTGCCCCACCCGTTTTTGATCTTCCGGCTCTCCACTCGCCGCCCTTTGCGTTCCACTTCGTCACGCCACCTGAAACTCTGGCAGCGTCATCACCAGATGAGCGGCTTCTCTCGCGAGCAATCCGTTGATAGCGCGGTCGCTGCGGAATGGCGAACGCAATTTGATTCTCTGATTTCGTAATGCCGACGTGATATCCGGACTCGCCGGATGTTCTTCGGACTGGAGGAACAACCCGAGGAAGAATCGGGCGGTTCGTTGATCGTCGTCGAGTTTCATCTCCGAGGCCAACATCGCCGGGTCGCAATGCGAAGCGGGTCCGTCGCCACGGGTGAGTTGGAATGCCATGTTTTGCCGAAGGAGCAGGGCGTTCGGATCGATCCATTCCGCTCCGCCGTCCCACCCTTTGACGCTCGGCGGAAAGAACAGACTTTGCCCGAGCGTGTCACACGCTTCCGCCAGTTTGGTCGGACTCGCTTGCCCGCCGAGACTGCGAACCGCTCCGACGAGGAATTCCACCGGGCTTTTGATTCGCTGGCCAATCGCCGCATCGGAGTAGAACACCCAACTACGGAAAATGGTGCTCATCAGCCAGGCGGTGTCGTAATCGCGAAGACGGTATTCGTCGGCCAACGGGTTCAGCAAGTCTTCGGGAAGTTCGGTGGTTTCACTGACGAACTCTCGAAAGATCTTGCGAACGAGGAACCGGGCACAGGCGGGTTGTTGCAAAGCAATGCGGGCCACATCGCCAGCGGTCCAACGACCGGTGTTGCCGAGAATCGTCTTCGAGCCGGCGTCGTGTTGCGAGGGATCGAAGACCGCGTTCTCGCCTTGGACACTCCATCCCGTCAGTGCGCGGGCGGCTTCTTTGATGTCTTGTTCGGTGTAATTGCCGACACCGAGGCTGAACAGTTCGAACACTTCGCGAGCGAGATTTTCGTTCGGGTTGCCTTTGCGGTTCGTGTCGGAGTCGAGCCAAATCAACATCGCCGGGTCCCGCACCATCGCGTGTAGCATTTCGCTGAAATGACCGAGCGAATGCTGGCGAAGGGTGTCGTTCTGGCGTTGCATCAGTCGGAGATTATCGACCTTGGCTTGTGAGGTCGCGAAGTGATCGTGCCAGAACAACGTCATGCGTTCCCGGAGCGGATGCGGAGACGACAACAACCGCACCACCCAAGCCGCTTGCAGTTGTTTCGGGTCATGCGAAGCGATGGCGGTTTCGACGAGCGAGTGCATCTGTGCTTCGAACTCGAACTGTCCTTCGCCACCTCGAATCAAATCCGCAACCAGCTTCGTCGGACGGGAATCGACGCCGGTTTTCAATTCCTCGGGACTTGCCCCGAAAGTGGCTCGCCGCAGTAGGTGGGCGACTTTCGTAGCGTCCCAGGGGTTACCGCCGTTCGGAAAATACGCCGCCCAAGCGGTTCGCGGACGAAAGCGGTCGAGCGTAGTTTGTGGATCGGACATGATTGTTTCGTTCCGAGTCGAAAAACAATGGTTCAACGTGTGCCAAATGACCGTTGATTGGAAAGCACGGCTCACTAAGCCGTGGCACCCTATTTCGTGAACTTCAAAGCGGGGGCTTCCCCGGCTTACGGATTTTCGGTCATCCAAGTCAGCGTGTAATGAAAACCGTGTGGTGTGCGTTCGAGTTGGCCTTGGAGATTTCCGAGTGTTTTGATCGCGTCCGCGACGATGTCGAAATCAGAATTCGCGGTGTCGGGGGCAATGCCGTTGTTGAGCACGGTTTCGTCGACGATCGTCCTGCGGTAATCCCGCAGAGCGGCTGCCAACTCCGCGAACGAACCGGCTTGGGCAGCAATTACGTTCGTGTTGGGGCTTTCCGCGGCTGTCGAATTGATTTCGTCGAGCGTGTTGCGGACGATTTCCGTCGTGCTGCCGAGAATGAAATGATCGTCTGTCGTCGCCCAAGCGGGGCGGAGATTGAACAATCGTTGATCGAAATTCTTGACGGAGACGGCATCATCACGGAATGCAAGACTCGAAATCTTCACGCCTTGATAGTCTTCGGCGACAGATCGCATTTTGGCTTCGCCAAAGGCGGCGATAAAACTCACCGCTCGCAGCGGGCCGGCGGTGATCTCCCTGAAGCGTTTCGCGTCGCGAAGTGAAACGGTCAGCACCGCAGCGGGAAGCGAGTTGTTTTCATCGATGTGATAGTCGAGATTCTGTTGCCGAGCAATCGCCCAGCGGAATTGCGGGCCGAGCGTCTCCGCGAGTTCAATTGGATAAAACTGCGACCTGAGTGCTTTGAACTGCTGAGCGATTTGCTCATTGGCTTTCTCTGCCGCAGCGATGACTTGAGGAGTCATCAACTCCTCGCGATCTTGCCACAAGCCGGACCAATCTCGCAGTCCGCTAACTGACCATAATGTGCCGGGGCCGTTCAACAGTGGTGCCAGTTTGGCTCCGTTTCCGAACAGCGAAGCCGGGGCATCCGCGTTGCCGTCTCCGAGAACCTCGATCTGCAACTTGTGGTCATTCTCCGTCACATGGACCGTGAGTTCGTCGGTCCCGACCAGCAAACCCAACCAGTTGCCAAAGACGATCAGTTGACCGGCGTCCTTCACGGGAAGTTGCAACCGATCGGGCTTTTTATTGAGGCTGTTGAGCGTTTTCCAGTCCAACCACAGATTCAGGATCGGTGCGTCGTCGTTTCGTGCGGGCGGACTCGACTTGAGCTTCTCCAACGCCAATGCAACGGTGCTACGATCCTCGGAACCGACCAGCCAACGATCGATCAAACCGACGGACATCGACCCGAGTTTGCGAATGTCCGGCGTTTCCGTTTTCCGTACGCCCAAAGCGGCCAACTCGGAACTGAGTCGTTCGCGATATGTGGCGTCTGAAAGCTCATACAGCCAAACGTACTGCTTCGGCCCCGCAACCGCCAAACTCAATCGTCCGGAAAGCAACTCCGCCAGTCCAGCGGTGCCGGTTTCTCCTGTGACACGTTCGGCGTAGGCGAGGACTTGTTGAATCGGGTCGGCTTCCGGGCGATTCCACTGATGACGAAACTCCGCCGTCGTCGCAATCCGTTTTACGAACCCCTGGATGCGAGGATGATTCAACAAACGACCCGCGTTCGAGACTTCCACACGCACGAGCGGTGGAGACTCTAGAAACTCCGTCGCGGTCGGGGGTCCAGCGACCCCATGTGATGATCCTACCAAGAGGAGTCCCCAAAGCCCGATCAGCATCTGACGTCCAACGTGCCGCATGGGAATTTCCATTCGTAAGACCAATTTATCATCTGCTGAGTGTTACCCACCGATGCCGTTCACGGTTTCAATGTTTTTCGATTGTCTTCATCCAATCTGAACACATTGCGTTGCGGGCCCAAGTTTGGGACGAGTAAGATCAGCCTCTCGAATCTTGATAGGGAACTCGTTTTGAGACTTCGCGGGCGAACTCGAAAACTCGGTCTCGCTGGGCTGCTCGTGTTTGGCGTGTTGGCGGCGATGTTCGTCATGCCCGGACGTCGGCATACGCACTCCGATGGCGAGCACTCGCATGCCCATCCGCACCCGCATCATCACCGTGACGATTCCCATGCGTCGGTCGCTTCGGGGCAGTCCCACACGCATATCCGGTTTTTGTGGTGGGAGTTCTCGGTCTCCGATTCGGCCAGCCTGTCCGAACCCGTCGACCATGCTTCTAACGCCGATGAAGTTGCGGACCATCCGGTCTCAACTCATGCGTGGATGCACTGGCTTCAAGTGCTGGTGATGCTTGTCGGGTTGTGGGGACACCGGAAGGTCATTTGCCCCAGCCCGATGTCCTTACCGCTATTGTCGAAGTTCTCGTCGAAACTTGGGCGACTTCGCGAACGCCCGGTGCTGCCTTCTCCGAGATGGATTTGAATTCGCCGCCGCACCTCCGCGGCCACTCTCCACTGTGCTAACGACGGGCATGTCTTCGTGTCCGGCGTTCGAATTCCGTCGCCCCAATAGGGGCGGACGTTCCATCATCCATCTCGTTGCCACCGCGACGCCGACGAGCGTACGCACACGGCAAGACAAGGACTTTCTATGCATCCTACTTCTTCCCGAGTCCGGCAGGCATCCGGCTTCACCTTGATCGAACTGTTAGTTGTCATCGCCATTATTGCGATCTTGATTGCATTGCTGTTACCGGCGGTTCAACAAGCCCGCGAAGCCGCTCGACGGTCGGCATGTAAGAACAACCTCAAGCAACTTGTCTTGGGTATGCACAATTACGAATCGACATTCCGCACATTGCCGCCGGGATATCTCCATAAGTTCGCCTCCTCCGGTGCCGGTGCGAATCAAATGGGCTATTCCTGGGGCTTGATGTTGCTGCCTCAGTTGGAACAGAAGAACTTGTTCGATCAATTTGACTGTACCATTCCGATCTTCGACCCGTCTCAGCAAGTTCCGCGGGAGACGCATCTCTCGGTGTTCCTGTGCCCGTCCGATCCGTACTCGGAAAACTCTTTCGTGGTGCGTGATGATTCCAGTTCGCCAATCGAACAGTACGCCACCGCGAGTTACGCCGCCAACTGGGGACCGTCGACACCGTCCGTCAACCTGGACGACACACCGTTGCAAAGTCGTGGCGTATTCTACCGCAACAGTCCGACACGCTTGCGAGACATCACCGACGGACTGACATCGACGTTGTTCATCGGGGAACGCACCAATGGACCGTTGCCCGGCACGACATCCGGTGGACACTCGGTGTTTGAAACGGCCTGGTGTGCTGCCGTTCGTGATGTCGCCGATCCCACGGACGATCACGGTCATATGGTATTGTTTGAAACGCAATTTCGGCCCAATCAACTGGGCACCGATGACAAAGGACTGAGTGCTCCGCATGCGGGCATTTGTCAGTTCGCCTTGGGGGACGGTTCGGTGCGGGCGATCAGCGAAACCATCGATGCGGACATCTACAATGCGTTGGCGACTCGGTCGGGTGGTGAAGTTGTGGGCGACTTTTAGACGTTCAATCCGGTTCGAACGATAGAAGCAGTGAATTTCGGTCAACCGATACGACCCGTTGTGACGATACACTCGATACTGTCTTTCACAGCGCGGGCGGGCTGTTGCGATGGATCGCGCCCGCCTTGCGTGCATTGCGAGGTCGTTCCATGCAACGAATTTTTCTTGGTTGGTCGATCGGGGCCGGTCTGCTGTTGTCGCTGTTGACGACCGAAGCACGGGCACAGGGTCACTTTCTGATCTACTCCCCACCCGGCCAATACTCGATGGACCCGACCGGGTTAGATCACCCGGAAACGTTCTTCGACGCGGGTTGGGAACCGCCCTTAGTCGCGGACATTAGCTTCGGGACGATCACACCGACCGCCGGGTTGTTCGACGAAGTCGCGGATACCGGTTTTGCCACGCGATTGGCTTGGCATCATCCGACATTGAAAAAGCCGTTAGACTTTGGTCGGCTGTTCCTTGGTTGGACCGGCAGCTTCGAGTACGCGACGTTTTCCACACCGGATGACGCTCCGCTAAGTGCCCGAGCGACATCTCCGAACACACGCTATCCGAACCTCCCAAACTTCACGCCAGGCGTTCCCAATGTAGCCACACCGAACGCGAACTATGCACCATTTCAAGTGGACTCGCTCAGTTCGTACACGTTCGGCATTGGACCGGAAGCGACATTCATGTTCTATCCGGCAGATGAAACCGGACCGGAATACTTTGTCGGTGCGAGTTTCGAAGGGCTTGTTGGATGGGCAGACGCGGATGTCGTGAACCTTCCGCCTGGCACAGTCGCTTCGGAAGTCTTTCGAGCCAAACCTCCCGTGAATGACGAGTTGGAAGCGTTGTGGGGCTACCGTGGACAAGTCAAAACCGGCATCGCTTTCGCCGAAGGATTTGCCGTCTCGACGAGTGTGGCCTCCACGCTATACCGCACCCAAGCGATCACGAACATCCAAGAGAACAACTGGTTCGTGACCTGGATGGTTCATTTCGAAGCCAACACACAAGCTCTCGCCAGCGGATTAGGAAATTTGCTGGGCCGATAGCCGGATTCGAACCTAATCATTCAACGCAACAGCCTCGACGTGAAAACGTGCGAGGCTGTTTTCGTTGGTCGCTTCGATTCTCCGCAGCGTGCGGACGTTGAGATTCAGTCTCAATCCTGCTAGTGTAGCAGAACTCGTCGTGCCACCGTCTCCGCTCGACGTTCCAATCCATCCGCATGCATTGCCGACCCGCCGCGAGTCCTCATGTCCATTGCCGATTCAAATCTTCAATCGCCTGTCGAGTCTCGATCTTACACGGTTGCACTCGTTGGTAACCCGAACACCGGGAAAAGCACGCTGTTCAATGCGTTGGCTGGGATGAATGCCCGCATCGGAAACTTTCCCGGTTGCACCGTCGAGAAGAAGATCGGCCGCGTAACATGGGAGGGGCACAAAGTTTCGTTGGTCGATTTGCCCGGCACATACAGTCTCTCGCCGCGATCGCTCGATGAAATGGTTTCAGTCGACGTGCTCCTCGGCAGACAAGACGACGTCGGCCGACCGGATGCCGTGTTATGCATCGTCGACGCGGGCAACTTGGAACGAAACTTGTATCTGTTCAGTCAGGTGCTTGATATCGGTTTGCCGGTGGTGCTGTGCTTGAACATGAGCGATGTCGCCCGAGCACGGGGCATTGAAATCGATACGAATCTGCTCTCCGAACGTCTCGGTGTGCCGGTGGTGAAGACTGAAGCCCATCGCCGAGTCGGACTGGCGGAGTTGCGACAAACGATCTTGTCGGCCGCCGATCGACCTCCGACCGAACCGCGAGACGTGTTCCCCGAAGAGTTCCGCCGGGTGCGTGACGAATTCGCGGAAACGATTCGCGGATGGGGAGAAACCGAACCGTTGCCCGTGTATCTCATGGACCGATTGGTCTTGGATGTCGGCGGGCAAACCGAACGCGAGTGGGGCAACCGATACCCCGATCAGTTGCCGAATTCATTGAAGGCAACCCGCGAGCGTTTGGCGGAAAGTGGTTGTCGAGTGCCGGCGATCGAAGCTCGTACCCGTTACGGTTGGGTGAAAGATACGCTCGATGGCGTCGTCACCCGCCCCGCTGAAGAACGCCGATTCGCGAGTGATTCGATTGATCGAATTCTCACGCACCGTGTCGGCGGTCTCGTCGTCTTCGCGGCTCTCATGTTCCTGGTCTTTCAGGGAATCTATTCCTGGGCCGGGCCGTTTATGGACTGGATCGAAACCGGGCAGGGGGCAATTGCCGACCTTGTGCAGTCTTCGATGGCTCCCGGTCCACTGCGGAGTCTGCTGATCGATGGCGTCATCGCCGGAGTCGGTGGCGTGCTGATATTTCTGCCGCAGATCGTGTTTCTGTTCTTCTGTCTCGCGATTCTGGAAGACTGTGGCTACATGGCCCGAGCCGCGTTTCTGATGGACAAACTGATGACAAAAATCGGTCTGTCAGGGAAGTCGTTTGTCCCGTTGATGTCGTCGTATGCCTGTGCAATTCCCGGGGTAATGGCGACCCGTGTGATCGAAAACCGCGGCGACCGCATGATCACGATGCTCGTCGCCCCGCTAATGAGTTGCTCCGCCCGGCTGCCGGTTTACATTTTACTGATCGCTGCGTTCATTCCCTCCGTGAGTTACCTCGGCGGTTGGGTCGAACTACATGGGCTGGTCCTGTTTGCGTTCTATGCTCTCGGAGCGATAGTGGCGATTCCGGTCGCGTGGATTCTCAAGAAGACCATTTTCAAAGGCGAAACACCGCCGTTCGTGATGGAACTGCCAAGTTACAAGTGGCCATCGCCGCGGATCGTGCTGAGTCGTGTCTACGATCGAGGCAAAGCCTTCGTCACCCGTGCGGGCACATTGATCTTCGCGACCACAATTGTCGTGTGGGCCGCTGGTTATTGGCCGGGTGATCACACCGAACTCAACGCCGTTCAAACGGAGTTGGAATCGCTCGACGCCAAAGAAACTCACACCGAAGCCGAGGAAGCCCGCATCGAAGAGTTGGAAGACGAACACCACAGGCTCAGTAGCGAACTCATCTCCGGCAGCATGCTCGGTCGGATGGGACATGCCATCGAACCCGTGGTGCGGCCATTGGGTTGGGACTGGCGAATCGGTGTGGGGGCGATCGCGTCGTTCCCGGCTCGTGAAGTCATCATTTCCACATTGGGCACGATTTACAGTCTCGGCGGAGACATCGAGACTGACGAACCCGATGCCGGTCTCGTCGAACACATGCGAAAAGCCAAATGGGAAAGTGGTTCTCTCGCAGGTCAGCCGGTATATAATACGCCGGTGGCACTCTCGATTATGGTGTTCTTCGCATTATGTGCCCAGTGCGGGGCCACGTTGATGGTGATTGCAAGAGAGACGAATAGTTGGCGATGGCCGGTGTTCACTTTCTTGTACATGACTTGCTTGGCTTACCTTGGAGCTCTCGTCACCTATCAAATCGGGATGGCGATCCTCTCATAACTCGCTCGTCGCGTCGAAGGAATCGACGTAACCTCTCAATTCAGGAAACCCAAATCGTTATGGACGCACAATTTTGGCAAACTGTCATTGCGCTGGTCCTCGTCGGATTAGCCTCATTGGAACTCGTGCGACGGATCGTACAGTTTCTGAAGACAGCTGAAGATTCCGCATGTGGTAGCCGCTGTGGTTCCTGCTCCTCGAACCAGCCCCAGCATTCAAGCAGCGATAACTTTATCGCGCTAGACGATTTACGTCGGCGGTAACCACCGCGCATAAAGATGCCGCGAGGGGTTAGAAGGACCTCGCGGCTTCGGGAAAATCAAATTCCGATCTGCCCGAATCGATGCCAAATTAGCCGGCCATCGCCGTTTCGGACGATTTGGCACAATCGGGGCAAACTTTCATTTCGCGGACAATTTCGCTGCCCTCACCACCTTTGTCGACAGTTTTATCTCGGAACTGACGACCAGGACGCCTTGAGAGCGGTTCTCTTCGTTCGGGGTACTCGACTGGACGTCGCTGCACGACAACGTGCTGGGCCGGGGTTCCGGGTTCGACGACGTGATCACACTTTTCACAACGAAACATAGAAACTCCTGTGGGTTACGCTCGGAGCCGACCCGAGCAAAAGATACGATTCCCCATGGAATCGCCTAAGTCGGCAAAAACAAAAACGCCGGGGGGCCGGCGTTGAATTGTTGGTTTGGTATTGATCGCATTCTACCAAATGAGGCGGAAACCGTCAAATTTTTGTTCTGCGGTCTCCACACACGGAGTCGCTGTTATCGACTGAGACCGCGTGAAATCTCCAGGGTTTCTGAGTTTCCCGAGAATGCAGATTTGTCCGAACAAAATCGCTGATTGAATCCAGCCGGGAACGCGACTTACAATTCGCCATTCGCTGTTTCTCCCCCGATTGGATCGCCGCCGATGCCCGAATTCGATGTTTCCCATTCGACTGAAACGGTTCATTGGGCCATCGCGTTAGTCGCGAAGGAAGGCAAGGAAGCGGAACTCGAAGCGGCTTTGGTGCGATTAGTACAGCGTTCGTTGGCATCACCGGGAGTCATGTGTGTACATCTCATGAAACCAGCACCGGGCAGCAACTCCCGCGAGTTCCGGGTGCATCGGGCATTCCAAAGTCTGCAACATAGTCACGATTTCTACGAATCCGAATTGTTTCGTCAGTACCAAGACGAAACCGCAGATTTGATCGATGGAAGTGCCGTGATTCGTCGGCTCCACGGTTTTGAAGCGTTCTTCCGTGACGGAAACTTTGTTCCGCCGAAGTGGAAGATGGCCCTCGTGACTTGGCTCGGCGTGTTCCCATCCATTGTGGTGGTTTCGAGCACGCTGGGACCAGTCTTGACCCGGCTTCCCTCGCTGGTTGCCATGTTGATCACGACTGTGGTAATGGTGATCACACTCGCGTGGGTCGTGATGCCGCTGCTCACAAGACTCTTTCGTCCTTGGCTGAATCGTCGCGCGGAAGAAGTCTATCTCAACGCACCACTGCCGGCATCACCCTCCAGCGAGAACCCGTACGAAGTTAAAGTCGTCGCACAGTCTTAACGCTTCACTTCGTAGTAGTAACTGCGATGACGACCGTCGATTTGAAATTTCCCGCTCTGGTCCGTCGATACCGTTTTTCCGGTGGGCACGCCGTAGACATCGAGCACGTTGATTTGCTTCGGTTTTGCACCAGCGATTTGAATCTCTGCCTGCACGGGTTCCATGAGTAGCGGCGGACCGCCGATCGTCTTCAACTGCGTGCCATCGGCGGAGTATTCCGTGCCGGTTTGTTTGTCGCGGGCCATCGCGGTGATCAGGATGTGCTTTGATTCAGCCAGCGGTTGGTCATCGAGCGGCGTGAACAGCAACGACACGAACGGTGTGTTGACACTCGCGGTCACGCCGGGAAGTTTCACGGCTTTCGTGCCGACGCGGCCGATGAGTCCCTGCGTCTTCTCAGTTTGAATGGTGACCAATTCACGACCGTAATTCCACACCAACTCACCGGTGGCCGACCGCACGGTTTTTTCGTTCGGGTTCCAATACTGAGAAAGAGCAGTCTTCTGCCTCGCCGACTCTTCATTGGCAAAGTCGATCGTCACTCTGCCGATCGCCAGTGTTGCCGGTGAGGTGCCCGCGTTTTCGTCGACATCTTTGACATCATGCCCGCTGGAGAGATCTTGGTGGAGCGGATCGGTGCCAGTGAACAAGTTCGACTCGGAAAGTATTCGCCGGGCAATGACAGGGCCTTCTTCGATGTGTCCATGTTTCAACGCGAAGAACAACGCCGGGAATTGGCCGATGTAATGCGGAGTGTCGGTGACGTAACTGCTCAGGTTCGGCCAACCGTCGCCGGGATACTCCCGACTGCTCGTGAAATGATACGACGCATCCCAACCCTGTAGACCCATGCCATAGAAGGCAATCAGCGGGGCTGCTTCGAGTTTGTACTGGTTCGGGGGAAGTTGCGTCCATTCGGTGCAGGAGAACGGGCGATCTCCCACTTGGTACAAGCTAATCGCGAGCAACCCGCTGCCGGGTCGACTCAGGTGCGACGCGTTGTTGACTTTGCCCTCCGCGATGCCATGTCCACCGCTGCCGCCACCGAAGTAGTTATGCCGATCGATCATGTCGGCAGCGAGATCGGTCCACAAGTTCGCGGGGTCCGCAGACGGCCCACCGGCTTTCCACGCCGTTGTCACGGTGACGGCTTGGTAGCCCAAATCGCGAAGTTGTCGTTCGCGGTGTTCGTAAAAATTTCTCTGCAGTCGTGCGAGGAACTCGATGAAGTCCCCGGTGCGTTTCGTTTGGCCTTTGAATTCGTAAGTCGGACCGTCGCCTCCGAAGTGATACGCCCCCATCAATTCCAGTTCGCCCTGCGACCAAGCATCACCTCGCCGCAGTTGTCCCCACGCTTGTTTCGTGGCCGCTTCGCTACCGTACTTCTGTTTCACCCAGGCGAACCATTTCTGTCGCAACCGTTGAGAATGCAACGGGAATTTGTTCGGGTCGCGTAAATCGCCCAGTGGGAAATGCCAGAAAATCGAGTCTTCGTTGTGCGTTTCGAGGACCGCAAGCGCGGGATCGTCAATGTACCGCAGACCCGTGTAAGGATTCTTGTGCAGCAACAACGCCTTCACGTAATCCCACTGCAACTCTTGCAGTTTCGGTTCGATGTTGACCAGACCGTAAGTGCGTTTGCGTCCGCGACCCTCGTCCGGCAACTCGGCGTACAATTTCGGGTCGTAGCCGTCGTTTGGGCCAATCGTGAGCGGGTAGAACACCGACCACGTCATATACAGCCCATGCTTCTTTAGTTCCGCGAAGTACCAGTCGAATTCGTCGATTTTTCTGGCATCGAACTTCCCGTTCACAAGCGGACCGACTTCGCCGAACACTGGGTGTTGCCGGACCATATTCACGCCGTGCTTCCGCAGATATTTGATCCGCGACGTTTGCTGATCCCGCGTAAATTTGCCGAACGACACGTTCGCCCCACACCCCCAAAACTTGACGGGTGCACCCGCGTTCTCGAACTTCAGCGTGCTGCCCTCACGTTTCAAAAACCCATGTTTCCCGGCAGGGGCTTCGATGTACTTCGACATATCAATGACGGAATCGGGCGAGAAGCGATCGGTATCGAAAACGACGGGGAACCATTCATCGGGTTTGCCGGCGACGTCTTCATTCGGTTTGCGGATGCCACTGGGAACGAAACCGGTGTTGTCGAACAGAATCGCATCGGTCCCACCATGATTGGACACCTTGCTTTGAAAGCGAATCGTGAGCGTGTTCTCGCCACGCCGCAGTTGCACCAATCCCACTTTCACCCACGCGAGGGCTCGGTGATCGGGATTCGGCGACACTTGATATTGGCCGCGTTTGTCACGAAAGTTCATCGTCTCAAAGTCGCCGCCATTGAGCTGAAACGCGACTTCCGACAACAGCACATTGCCCCGCCACCAAAACGTGAACTCACCAGATTCCGCTGCGTTGAAACGATAAGTCGCCATGCCGGGCCGACGGTTATCGTAATGCGACAACCACTCGCCGCCGGACATACCGTCTTTGCGAACGTTGTCGTACCAGCCGTGTTTCGTCACCGTTTTTTGAACGGGATTTTCGCCTTCGATCCAAATGGACTCGGCGTCGGCAAGCGTGGGAATTCCCACTAGGAACACGACACTCAGAATCAGTCGTTCAAAAATGATTCGGTCCATTGTCGGGTCTTTCGTCAGCGCGGATGAAAGCAACAGGGAACATGATCGCACTGAGCATAAACGCATCGACACTAGGAATCGAGTCCGGTGATGATTAGCCGGGCGATGAACTCGCGGCCCGATTCAGCAGGTTCTGAGTCATTTGCTGCACCCGTGGATCGGGACCGTGCGGACGTGAGCCATGCGACCAAGGCAAGATGTGTCCCGGTGGTGAACTCAATCCCTGCGACCAGAAGATGCTGGACGCATTGAACACGAAGTTGTTCTTCGGACCGGGAAAAATCGTTGCGGCATAAGCCCCTTCACGCACGCCACCCGACCAGACACGCCCTTCGGCCAAGACTTCTAAACCGACTCGATCGGGATCTGGTTCGCCGTGATGTTCCCAACCGACTAAACCGGGGATCGAATCGCCGTTCTTCATTCCCGTGTCTTGGAAAACCCAATGTTCGGGATTGGTGCAGGTCCAATCTCCGCCGCCGTTGAATGGGACGACACTCCGAGCCCCGATGATTTTTCGCTCGTCGGGGGCTGTACTCTTTAGACCAGCGAACAGGGATGAATAGGATTCGATTTCATCTTGTCGCAACGGCCCGTAGCATCCGGCTCGCGAAATTCGACGGTTGGCTTGTCCTTTCGCATTGGCGGCAAACGGCGAATCGATGAACACCGAATTCCCACACAGCCACAAGAAATTCACGCCCCTGTTGATTGCGGTCTCGGCCGCGTTGTATTGCCGCACGTCCCAGTATTCATCGTGCCCAACGCTGAGAAACGTGCCACAGCGGGTGAGAAACTTGGAGTCCATTGTGTCGCGATTGGAACCGTAGGTCACATCGTAACCGTGTTGTTCCAGCCAATAACACAAGGGGTATTCCCACAGCAGAAACTCGCCCGAACCGATCGACAGCGGATGGTCGAAGATCTGCACGTACTTGCCGTAAGGCCGATCGAAACTCACGGCCACACCGGGAGCATGGGCACCGTCAGGGTGCGTGTAGAGCGACTCATTCACCGGCCACCGATTGTAAGCCTGCCAGGTGTTGTCGCTACATTGAAAGAGCATCGCGGCCGGTCGGCGATCGCGAACAATGAAGATCACGTAGCTCTGCCAATACGGGTCTGAAGGGGATTCCGGTACGGTCGTCAACTTGCCGAGATATACCCCGCTCACCCAATCATCCGGGATTTTGAATTCGACACTCGGGGACCAATCACATTCGCGTAATCGCCCTGGTATCGGTCCGAGTTCAGGAACCGGTTGGGTGGTTCCGTTAAGTGGACCGAGTGTTGTCATGTGTCGCCCGCCAGCTCCGCCGTAAAATCCCATACGGTAGATGTCGATCGTAAATTGACGCACTGGGTCTGTGCTGACAGAGATCGAAAGTGTCTCTCCGGCTTCGATGGATTGATGCGAGCAATAGCCCTCGATCAATGTGGTCCGGTACGGACCGGCGTTGATGCGAACTCGCGTGAGTTGCCAATCCGTCGTGCCAGGTTGCTGGTTCTCTCGCTGAATGATGGAACTCGTCGCGGGAGACGCCTGTGCGGAACCCGCCGCCAACGCCAACGGTGCCGCTAAGCCACTTTTCAAAACTTCGCGGCGGCTGTACTGGTTCGTTTCGTCAGTCATCTTGGCCTCCCTCGCGAGACTGCAAACTTCGCAGATACGCGACGAGGTCGGCCAACTGCGTTTCGGAAAGGTTCTCCTCCAACCCCTTCGGCATGATCGACACATCACTGGGGGAGAGGATTTCAATGTCGTCCCGGGCAATCGTGATGGGATCGCCCGTTTGCTGTTGGATGACAACTTCCGCATCGGTTTCCCGCACGATCAGCCCGGCGAATACTCGTCCGTCGCTGGTGGCAATTCGGTACGGTTCGTAGTCGCGGACAATACTCGCCGAGGGAAACACGATCGATTCCAACAAATCGCGAGCGGATCGATTCGCCCCGATGGTCGTCAAATCAGGACCGATTTTCCCGCCGACTTCGCCGATGCGATGACATGTGGCACACTTAGATTTTTCGCTAGCGAACAACTCACGACCGCGTTCGGCGTCGCCGTCATCGAGTGCCGCAATCAGTGAATCCAACCGGGCGAGTTTCGCTTGCTCAGCTTGTCGCATTTGGTCGAGTAGCCGGTTCGCTTCCGGCAGCAAATCTTGCGGATAACTTTTGATGATGTCCGAGAATTGCACGGACGACAGTTTCGTTCCCTGTCGGGCTCCACCGACGCCCTGGAGAAACCGTGCCCGCACTTCGGCATCGCTCGTTCGGGCAAACGGGCGGATCAATTCACTCAACACGTCCGCCGACACATCTGTCAACACAGTCGTTAATTCCAACAACTGCGACTTACTCAACGAAGTCGAACCGATTTTCTGTGCGATGGCAGTCGCCTGTTTCGGACTGCTTGCGATGGTTTGAATCAACAAACGAAACGATTCATCCGTCAGTCGTCCCGGTTTCCCCGAACGCGCTTCCTTCGCGGCAACACGGAGCAAAATCGGCTGCGATGTATCTGTCGCGATTCTTTCCAGCAAACCGGCAAACCGATCCGTCTTCAATGCAGCGACCACTGCAATCGCGTCGTGGACCGTTTGTTCGTCACGGCTCAACAACAGCAATTCCAGCGGACCAACCCACCTTTCGGCGACGGGTAATCCGGGTCTGCTCGCCAACACAGAAAGGGCTAACGACCGCATCTCTTTGGGAAGATCCTCCCGGACCAGTAATGTTCCGATCAGGTCGGCAACAGCTGGATCAGTCAGCGACCGTGAGAGCAAACGACGAATAAGTTCCTGGTTGGCGTTGAACTTTTCATAGTCGACGAGCAAGCGACTCGCGACAATGGCGGTGTGTCGCTTCCAATCGGTATGGCGTTCGTAAATGCGAGCAGCAGCTTGAGCGACGACTGGACTTTCGGACTTGATTTGGGCGAACACGTCCGCTTCGGTGAGTCCGCCGGAGTGCATTTGATCGAGCGCAATCAACGCCGCTTTGCGGATATTGGGGTCGTCACTGACGAGAGCGTTCTGCACAGACGCGGCATCGTCGATCTCGATGAGTGCGAACGTCAACGCATGTTCCAACGCGCGATCGACGGGAGTCTTGAGGGATTCCAACAACGCCGAGACCGCTTGCGGATCACCCAACCGACCGAGTGCCGTCGCTGCCACACGGCGAACTTGCGGTTCGTCTTTGACGACGATTTCACTGAGACGACCCAAAGCAGTTGGATCGGGATCGGCTACCAAACTACGACACGCTGCCGCTCGCAATCCGACATCGCGATCGTTGAGTGCAGTGCGAATGCCTTTGCGAATCGCGGGCGTTTTGGGGTGCATCCGCGTGAGTGCCCACAACGCACCAAACCGTGGGCGAATATCGCCTCTCTGAATTGTTGTGCTCAGCAACGGCACGACCTCGTCCGAGCGTTTCACACATTCATTGATCGCACGTTCCCACACGACCGGTCGGCGATCGCCGAGGAACTTCACAAGTTTGGCGGGTGTCAACGACTGCCAATCGATGGCGTTGCCGCGTGAGTCATCCCAGGATGTCATGCCTTGACGACGAATTCGATAGATGCCACCGAGCACATCGGGTTTGGCGAACTGCGACGTCGGGCAACCGCGATAGAACCAACCGCCCGTATCGACCACAAGCAAACTTCCGTCGGCATCTTCGGCGATATCGGTGGGATGAAAGTCGCGGTTCTCGCTGGCAAGAAATTCACGCTGACGGACTTGGAACGTGGAACCTTCCGGCGAGACTTCCAACCGCACGACTTTGCCTTGATTGAAGAACGTGGCGAAGAAGTTGTCTTGCCAACGGTGATCGAGAATCCCCGACCGATACCGCAACGTTCCCGACACCGCCACGTGACCGAACTCGTGCACCGGGCCGAGCAAATCGCCGGTAGTTTGCAGTTCCTTCAGAACGCGTTCGCGGTGCGGGTATGCACCACCGTAGAGCCAATGCACAAGGGCATCGACCCGCGGACGGGTATAGAGAATGTTGACCGTTCCGAGCATTTCGCCGGTGGAGGTAAAATCGACTTCGACGGGGTTGTCCATCCCGCCGCCACAGTGAATTCGCACGTCGCTGCCATCCGGTCGGCAAGAGAACAGATACGAACCTTCCCGCTGGCTAGTGACTTCGCCGCTCTCGTTTTCGAAGGTGTGGCCGTGATAACCGTCGCACCAATACAACCGCCCGTCCGGTCCCGATACGCAGCCGTGAATGCTGGCCGCGTTGCCGGTGTAACCGAACTCGCTGACGAGTTTGTCTCGCTTGTCCGCGACACCGTCACCATCGGTGTCTTCGAGACGCCAAATGTTTGGTGGCGATGCGACATACAACGCACCATCATGCCAAGCACCACCCATCGGGAATGTCATGTTGTCCGCGAAGACGGTGCTTTTCTCGAAGCGGCCGTCTTGGTCGATGTCTTCGAGCATGCGAATCGAGTTTGGCAGTTGCTCTTCAAGTTCCTTCGCGGAGAGATTCACGCCGGCGTTCTCACAAACGAAGAGGCGGCCGCGATCGTCGAACGTCGCGAACGTCGGGTGTGCGACTAACGGCGGACCAGCGACAAGTTCAACCGTGAATCCGTCCGGCACGGTCATGTCGACCGGTTGAAAATCTTTCGGCAATGCAGGGGATGGGACGTCTTCAACTTGAGCGTGTTCCTCGTCGATGCCGACGTATACTCGCGTCTGTGATCCACCGCCGTTCCACATGTCGTACCGCGGTTCGGCGTACTTCGTAAAATATGCGTCGAGACGTTGCTTCAATTGTCGCTTAGTCGCCTCGTGTTCTGAAAACGTCACGAGGTTCGTGAATTCGTCGGGGTCGTTTTTGAGGTGATAAAGTTCATGCGGTCCGTTGGGATGGCGATGCACGTACTTCCAATCCCGCGTGCGGATGCACCGTAGTCGCTCGAATTCGTAGAAGACGGCTTCGTCTTTCACTTCGACCGCGTTCGCCTCTCGCAGCTCCTGTGAGAAATCCCGTCCGGGACGCGGTGGATCGTTTGGCAACCGATCACTCAGGCCGAGATATCCCAAGAGCGTTGGCAGGAAATCGTAATTCGTGATGAGCACATTCGACTTCGCGTCAGCGGTGATCCCACCAGGGTGACGCCAGATCATCGGGATTTTCATCATTTCATCGTCGGCGGTAACGGGGCGGGTGTGGTCGCCCATGCCGAAGTATCCGCCGTGCCCGCCGCTCCATCCTTGATCAGCCACGAAAATGACGATGGTGTTTTCGTCGATGCCTTTGTCTTTCAGTGTGTCCAACACGCGACCGACGCCGTCATCGACACCGCTGACTTCCGTTGCCACCCGGCGGATGGAAATCGGATTGTTGTGGTAATCGAGATTGTGATACTGCCAAGGGTGGGCCGGCTCACGCGGGAACGACGGCAACGGTTTGTCGGCGTAGTACGCTGCGTGCCGGTTCTGTCCCTCACGGAGCAATAACCGACTCAGCGCGTACGGACCGTTGTAAGACAGGAACAAAAAGAACGGTTTCTCGTCAGCGGCTTGTTGATCGATGAACTGGACTGCATGGTTCGTCCAGAAGTCGGTCAGGTACTGTGGTTCTTGGCGGAGTTTGCCGTCCTCGATGATGTTCGCATTGTAGAACGTACTCGTTCCGCCATGGGGCATGGTGATCCAGTACTCATCGAGCTTCTCCTGTGGCGACATGTTTCCGCCGAGATGCCATTTGCCGACGAGTCCGCACGCGTAACCGGCATCGTTCAGAATCTCCGGCAGCGAAGTGAATTCCTCCAGCGTGTTCCGCGCAGCGGGACCGGTCTGCAGTCGACCACCGACAAGAAAACAATGCACGCCGTGTTGCGAGGGCATCAACCCGGTGAGATACGTCGCCCGTGTCGGCGAGCACACCGGATTCGACGAATACGCCTGCGTGAACAACGTGCCTTCGCGAGCCATCCGGTCGATTCGTGGCGTGCGAATATCTTGATTGCCATAACAGCCGAGTGTCCACGCCCCGTGGTTATCGGTCATGATGAGCACCACATTCGGACGTGTCGCGATCTGGGCGTAACTGAACTCCGAAATTCCGCCCAACACAAGAACGCACGTTTGTAGGATCAATCGTCGCATGATTCGTTTCAGTTTCGCGTACGGTTTCGGAGTGCTTGGAGTGAAGCCGCCACACACCAAGGTTTTTTGATGCGTTCATTCTGCCAACTTGATCCCGGTGTGCAAACCGTGCATGCGGTTTACTTCCACGAAAGTCGGTTTCGGCTCGCAGAAGTTTGCAAACCAAGGCGTTTGAATGTTCACCGCAGTCCGGCAAGACGGAATCTGGTCAACGGGGACTTTGCCGACGAAACTCGCCTGGCGTGGTCTTTGTGATGCGTTTGAACACGACGTGAAAGTATTCCGTGTGCTCGAAGCCGCAGAGTTCGGCGATGCGTTCGGTGGTGAGATCGGTCGTCAGCAACAATTCACGGGCACGTTTGATCTGCACATGCCGAATTTCTTCTTGCGGCGTTCGCCCGAGATACTTGCGAATTTGCCGTTCGAGGGTGCTACGAGACACAGCGCTATTCCGCACCACATCCTCGACGCTAATCCCTCGGCTGGCGTTCTCCCGAATGAACTTGAGCGCTGAGGCAATGTCTCGATCCTGAATCGCGACAACATCTGTCGATTGCCGAGTCGCGATGTCGAGAGGATCGATGATTTCCGTTCGTGGCGGGATGTCGTCACCGCTCATCAACTCGGCCAGCATTTCGGCCGCCCGATAACCGACGGCTTCCGCATTCGGAATGACACTTGAGAGTGGCGGGGAACACACTCGGCACAATAGTTCATCGTTGTCGACCCCAATGACCGCGACTTGTTCCGGCACAGACAATCCCAGTTTCGAACAGGCTTCGATGACATGTTGCCCACGGATATCGTTGCACGTCATCACCGCGAACGGCAGTTCGATTCGTTGAAGCCAATCGACAATCCGATCTTGTTCCTCTTCCCACGACAACGCGGACGGTCCATGCCAGGGAGTGTTGTAACGGGCACATGGTTCGTCGGAGTGGTCCGCCACCGCATTCGCGAAAGCGTCCTCGCGGCGTTTCGACCAGGCTTCTCCACGAAAGCCACAGAACGCGAATCGCTGAAACCCGCGTTCGAGCAAGTGATTCGCCGCCATCCGCCCGATGGCCGCATCATTCGACCGCACCTGCGGCAACTTCGTTTCCCCATGCCGATCGGTCACTTCGACCAAAGGCACACCCGTCTTCGCGACGGAATCGAGAAGTTTTGGCGTTGTGACGCGGGAAATGATTCCATCGCCGCTCCAACGATTCAGCCACGAGGGCGGTTGCTTCCACAGGTCGCGTTGTTCGAGGAACACGGACCAGTCGTCACGCATCCGCATAAACCGCACGATGCCCGAAAGCAAATCCCTTCCGTAGACGCTGGAGGTTTCGATGATCAGCACGACACGACGTTTCATTCCTTGATTGTAACGTCCGATTCACGAATTGAGACCGATCCACTCATTCGGACTGGGCTGGTCAGAGATGAAACTAGGAATAACCTGGGTGGCACGCCATGACCAACGGGAAGGGCGTGGTTTCCACGTTCGCCACGCCCATCGCCACGCTCTGGGATGTGCCACCTATGACTCAAAGTGAAAAACTGATGGCCCCTACTGATTCGAGTTTTTCGATGCGATGGAGAATCGTTCGAGAACACAAAGGAGTCACTTGCGGAGGGATGCCGACTTCGTAACAATGCGGCTGAACAAGCTGGGAGGACGGTCCGCGCCCCGATTGTCTCCGAGACGGTCCGCTTTGCTTCTGAGATTTTTTGCCCAACAGGATTTTCCAATGCCGATTGCAACTCCCGCCCAATACGCCGCCATGTTGGATGCGGCACAACAAGGCAGCTATGCCTATCCCGCGATGAACGTGACTTCGTTGACCACCATGAACGGAGCACTTAAGGCCTTCGCAGAGAAAAAGTCTGACGGCATTATTCAAGTCTCCACCGGCGGCGGGCAATTTGCTTCTGGTCTCAGCAATAATGATGCAGTGCTCGGAGCGATCGTGCTCGCGGAAGCCTGTCATCGGTTGGCCGAACGATACGATGTGCTGATCGCTTTGCACACCGACCACTGTCAACCGGGCAAAGTGGACAGCTTCCTCAAACCGCTGATCCAAGAAACCGCACGACGTCGTGAAGCCGGGCAAGCCAACTTGTTCCAATCACACATGCTCGATGCGTCTGAATTGCCCTTGGACGAGAACATCGCCCTCTCGAAAGAGTTGCTGAAACTGTGTGCCGAGAACGAAATTATTCTCGAAGTCGAAGCCGGCGTCGTCGGTGGTGAGGAAGACGGCGTGGATCATTCCGATCAACCCGCCGACAAACTCTACACCACCCCCGAAGACATGCTGGCTGTTTACGAGGCTCTCGACGGGCTCGGTCGTTACATGTTCGCCGCCACCTTCGGCAACGTGCACGGCCACTACAAACCGGGTGCCGTTAAACTGCGTCCCGATATCTTGAAACAAGGCCAAGACGCTGTCATGGCCAAATACGGCAAAGAAGCCGAGTTCGATCTCGTCTTCCACGGCGGATCGGGGACTTCCGTCGAAGACCTGCAAGCGACACTGGAATACGGCGTCGTGAAGATGAACATCGACACCGACACCCAATACGCCTTCACTCGTCCCGTCGTCGACCACATCATGAAGAACTACGACGGCGTGCTGAAAATCGAAGGCGAAGTCGGCAACAAGAAAGTCTACGATCCTCGTAGCTACCTCAAGAAAGCCGAACAAGGCGTCGCCGACCGCATGGCCGCTGCCTGTGACGGCTTGCGTTCCAGCGGGAACACGATCTTCGGCAAAGTTTAATTCGACACTGACAATGTCAGATTCACGGAAAAGTGAGGGAGGAGCTTTCCTTCCTCACTTTTTTATTTGTTCGACCAAGCAAATTGACTGAGTTGCAACTCAGCGAACTTTTTCGAGTTGGCAATTTGCACTCGAGTATTCTCGGGAGAATAGTAAACCCAGCCGCGGTCAGGACCACCGAACGACCATTCCAAGCGAATCTCATCTGCTTCAATCCAAAGCTGACTACCATCGTCGACGAGTCGAGTTGCTCCGATCATATTCTGAAAACGTCGATATTTCTCGAAGACCTTACCCGTACCATTTTGCTCCTCAACGGTGTCCGTGGGGCAGAATCGGTAGCGGTACGTGATTCCGTTTTCAATCGCCTTGTCGAAGTCAATCGCTGCAACACCGGCCTTCGTTGAAACGATTAACACCAAATCGTGATAGACAACTGGCGCCGCAACACGTTCGTTGCGAGCATTCGTCTCGGTGTTCTGTCCGTAGATGAATGACTCGGACACTGCGATGAGTCCAAGAATGCCCCAGATAGCGATAGAAGTCTTCATCAAAGTCCTCTCCGACTGAATCACAGGTTTTCGCGGGTTGATGTCATAGAATCTTCGACGATATCGAAGTGTTCCTCAATCGCTGCTAGCACTGGGTTGATCGTCTTTTTTTGCAGATCATGCGGCGGGTTCCAGGGGAACCACTTGTAGTCATCGTGTTCGGTCACGATGATCGGGCGATCTTCGAGCAACCAACCGAGGAAAATCACTAGCGTCTTTTCGACCGGTCGGCCGTAGCGTTTATCGGGTGGGAAATAGATTTCCTCGAAACGAAACCGCTCTTCGATTTTCACTGCCGATCGGGGCACACCGGTTTCTTCTTCCATCTCCCGCAGGGCACACTCCAAATCCGTTTCACCCGGATCGACGTGGCCCTTCGGCAGATCCAACCGTTTCGGATGAATCATCAGCAGGAATTCCAACTCCGGCTGGCGTCGAAACAGAATCACCCCACACGACTTTACTTTCCGCCGCCGTTTCTTATCACTCATCAGTCGTGGCATCTCGCAGTTGATCGGCAATCGCAAACAAACGCCGGATGGGCAATTCAAACCTGGGAAGCAGATTCGTTGCGTAGTTTTCCGTCTCGACGATCCGGTGTTCGGTAAACCCCGTATCAGTTTTTCGAACGACGAGCATCTGTCGCACGAACCGGTCGATAATCCAGTACTCCTGAATACCAACACTGAGGTATTCTTGCCGTTTGGTTTCGCAATCGCGGATACGATCTCGTCGGTCGGCCGAGACGAATTCGACGACAATCGCCGGTTGATCTTCCCGCACATTCGGAAACCGATCCAACCCCGCCCAAATCACCCGATCCGCCCGCCGTCGATTCGCATCCCTGACAACGGTGTGTTCGGGAAGCGTGTAATAATACGGTGGCGAATCCTGCGAGTCGAAGTGGTTCAACAACCAACGGCCGAGATCTTCGTTTGGTCCGCGTTCGCCTTCGGAGGGTGGGGGAGTCACGATCAGCACTCCGTTGATCAGTTCGTAACGGTGGCCGGGTTCCCAATCGTCGCAGGCGTCGAAATCCTCCGGTGTGAGATGGGCACCGTTCCAATGCGGGCGAATCGTAAGTGTCGAAATCGTTGTACTCATGGGCTATCTCCAATACTCCCATTGTACTCTCGCAAAGGGTGTGCGTCACGAGAAGCTGATCTTTAGACCCATCTCTTTCATTTGCAGGAGGGCTTCGGCGTTGCCTCGGGCGTCGTCGACGGGATCGTGCGTGTGCTTGGTCTTTCGCAGATGCTTGAAGTTCACGAAGGTGTCTCTCTGCAATCCTTTGTAGAGTGACCCCAAGTTCTGCGAACTGTGACCGAACGGATTCTCACCGAGGAAATGGTGAAAGTACCAGTTGATGAATTGCCAATCGAAACCGTTGTTGTCGGAGATGAACATCAACCGACTTTTCCCAAGTGTGCCCAACCAATCACGGAACTTCTGCATCACGGTTGTCGGTTCATCGAACGCCAGACACTCGTCACGGGAAAACCCACTCACGGCCAATGCTTCCGGGATGAATTGCTCTGAGATTGGTTTGAGCTTGCCGTAGAACGTGCGGTCCAACTCCGGTTCCACTACGACGGCCCCGAAACAGACCATCGAATAATCACCCGGAATCGGTCCGTCCGATTCGATGTCGACCATGACGTAAGGCATGTTGGCGTCTCCAGTCGCGAACAAGATTTGACTTGTTATGTTGTACGATGGGAAACGTCTGATATTTCAATCGTCAAATCACGACCAACAGCACACCCACGAGCAAATCATAAGCAGCGTGGCAGCCGACGGTGACGCCGAAGCCTCGGAGGACGAATAGGGCGGAGAACACCAACCCCGCGGTGCAGCGGAAGACGAAGGGGAAAATCGCGAACGGTTCGCCGATAGGACCGACGTGATGCGCCCCCGCGAACAGGAGACTCGTGACCAGCACCGCGAATGCAGCCGCCCAACGTTTCGGCACGCGTGTCATGAGGGCCAGGCCATATAACGCTGGAAGCAAGCACAATCGAAAGATGAATTCCTCATAGATGCCCGCCCCCAGATAAGTCACCGCCTTAGACGTTGAACCAATGGCATTCGAGGGCGTTTCCGAGGCGAGAAAATTCGCGTCGACCGACAGTGACGGGGGAAGAATCGAAACTGGATCCGGCGGCATCAAGCGTTCAAACGCCAGATTCTGCAATTGGCCGAACACAATCAGCAAGAACGCGAACAACAGGCTTTCGGCAAACATGCCGAGCAGGGTGTCCAACGACATCCGCCAGCGGTCTCGAATGACGAGATGCCAACCGAACAACACCACGACAATCGCAATCGGCACTAGCCAATCAAACTGTACGCCCACGTTTTCCAAGCCCAACCGCATCCAGGCGTCGGCTCCGTTGCGGACGTCAATTTCCGGATCGGTATGCCAGAACACACCGAACTCGTACACAACCAACAACGGCAGCAAGAACACCAGACACACCAACGGTCGGCGAGTCTGGTCCCAGTATTCGTTCGGTGCCTCCAACGAAGGCAGATTGGGTACCGAACTCACCATCAGGATGCGTCCTTGTGTTCGTTCTATAGTGCAAATGACTTGTCGCGACGAAAATGAAAACCCGTCAGCATTTCTTCACCTCTCCCGTTGGGAGAGGTCGAGTCGGAGACTCGGGAGAGGGCTGAACTGACGACCTGTTGTTGTGATGTGGAATCCTACATCTATGTGATTCGTAAAATCGCGGCGTTCGGCTGGTCGAGCGAAGACCCTCTCCCGGCCGCGTTGCGTCCGACCTCTCCCAGAGGGAGAGGTGAAGTCGCGTGTTCCGTCGTTGCTATCGTTTTTCGTTCCTATGCGGAGCGTTGTTGGGGGATGGCGGACGCGGTGGTTCGCCAGTTTCCGTCGTTCTGCGTGGGGAACGCCGCCGGCTCGATGTGTGGTTTGCCCAAGTCGCGGTGTGGCACGTGTAATTTCCATCGACGACGAGCAATCATCCCCAGATCAACCGGCATTCCGGTGTCCAACGATCGATCCACTGCTGAAGGGAGTTCGGGGTCGAGCAACTCGCCGATCTGCTTGGCCAACTCGATGTTCCACCAACCGCGTTGAGCTTCGTCGTAAAGTTGAGCCGCCGCCGCACAGTATCTCCATGATGGATCGAATCGTTCGATGTCGGAGACATCATCCGGTGCGTGATGAACCAAGCTGCAGAAACGATTGACAATTCCGAACAACTGAGACACTTCCGACATCCGCCCCGTTTCCGGCCCCCGCGGGTAACCGGTTCCATCCAGCCGTTCGTGATGTTGCCCCAACGCCCGACACAACTCGACCGGCAAGTCGGCAATCTGCGAGGACAACGCCACGCTATAGATGGGATGTTGTTTGTAATCGTCCCCGTGTTTCGCCTGGAGTTCCTTCGGCGAGAGGCGAAACTTGCGTTCCAGGCGAATCAATCCCACGTCTTGGAGAAGCGATGCTGCCACGACCAAACCCGCGTCCAAGTCGCCACAAACCGCGCGACCGTTGACGACCAAACCGTGATGGATCAACCATGCCGTCAAACGTGCCGTCTCCCAACCCACTGCCGCAGCGTGACTGAGCGTGGGATGATCTTTGGCATTGGGGTAACTTAGCGACAGGTCCAAATCGGGGTCGGGCAACACACTTTCAATCTGTGGTCGCCAACGCAAATCGATCAACATGCTCCGCGACAAACTCGCCAACTCGGCGAAGGATTCCTGTCGCCCCGAGGCAATCAACGCCAATTGCTTGCCCAAAGTTTGCATCGTGTTTTTAGCAGACGCCAGCAACTTGGTTTGCGACTCCAAACGTCCAATTTGTAGCGAGTTCCAATCGAGCAGGGACGACAGCACACTCGCGGGCAAACAATCGTCTAAGGATTCCTTAATCCGCCCAAGTTCCGCATAGACGACTTTCGACGTACCGATGGCCTCTTTTGCCAATCGATTCAGTGCCGGTTCATGTCGAACCGGACATTGAGGATCTTGTAACAAAGGTGTCCAACGATGACTCAACCGTCCAAAGGAACGGCGTAAAATCTGATATCGGTTCGCGAGTTCGAGTCGCTCGGTGTCGTTGGGGTGGAAGCGCTGTGACACCACACGGTGTTGGAGTTCGCTTGTCGAGATTCCTGGGAACACCCAGTCGTTCGCATCGATCATCTGCGTTCGGCCTTCACGATCGGATGGCTTGCAACCCGGATCTACCGGGGAGGATGAGCATTTTTGTTCACCACACCCCCGAAAACACACCTGTCTCTCTAATCGGCAAACTTTGCCAACTCAGTCGAGGAAAATTCCGAGAAAGACTCAAGATTGTTCCAAGTTACGACGACAGGCCACATTGCAACGCCATCTGATCGGCGGAAGCTTCACCACTTCGGTAAATTGGAGAGTTTTCACAAGATTGATTGGTCGATGGCAAACGATGACGAAAATCCCGGCTGCAACACCTACGACGAGACCGCTTGAAATACCAGGAAATCCGATAGACGAAAAGACAAGGATGCCGGTGCGCGACCGCGTCCTTCCAGACGGATGAACTTCCACCGGATTTCGAGTGTCCACTTTCTAGCGTTCGTCCGGTAGAATGGGGACGGCAGAGATTAGATTTGTTCACCTTTGTGGTGCCCAGGGTGGGTTACCATTCATCAACGCGGGTTGTGTCTCGCGGAAAAAACTTGAGTACGTGAAGCTTTCCGCTTCGACCGCAGACACAGTAGGCCAAGAGACGGCCCAGGAGATCAGACGCATGGCGACCGATGTCCGCCTGAAAGAGCAGTTGCCGGAATTGACGGATCGAATTGTCGAGAGCTATCTCGAAACAGCGGCGACGCACCATCTGGGACACTGTCCGCTGCCACACATTGACGCCATCATTCAAATCGGGCAAGACGTGAAGGAGATTCTGTTCCCCGGTTATCGCCGGCGAGAGAATCTGCACATGGGCAACGTCATGTACCACGTCGGCAATTTGATTGACGACCTCCATGACCGCCTGACCGTGCAAATCTGCCGAGCATTGCGTCATGCGTACGATGTCGAACATGGTGTCCAATGCGAGGAGAAAAAACATATCGATTTCGAAGCCGAAGGGCAGAAGAAAGCGATCGCGTTTCTGGAATCTCTTCCGGACATGCGGAAACTTCTCTCGACAGACGCCCAAGCCGCACTCGACGGAGACCCGGCGGCACGGTCGCTCGACGAAATCATTTTTTGCTATCCCGGTTTCGAGGCCGTCACGATTCACCGCATGGCTCATCGGTTGTACGAACTCGAGGTGCCGCTCATTCCACGGATTCTCGCGGAGTGCTCTCACTCGCGGACCGGCATCGACATTCATCCGGGGGCGAACATCGGCCCGTCGTTTTTCATCGATCACGGCACAGGCGTGGTGATCGGCGAAACTTGCGACATCGCTGCCGGTGTGAAAGTCTATCAAGGCGTCACGTTGGGTGCGTTGAGTTTCCCGAAAGACGAGAACGGCGAAATCATTCGCGGCCAAAAACGCCACCCGACGATCGAAGACAATGTCGTGATTTACGCCAACGCCACGATCCTCGGCGGAGACACCGTCATCGGACATAACTCCGTCATCGGGGCCAGCGTCTCGCTAATGAAGAGCGTGCCAGCGAACACCGTCGTCACCATCGAAAAACCCAATCTGCGATTCCGTGAAGCGGTTTAGTTGCTGCGGTTGGATACCGGTGGTTGCTCGCTCAGTGTTCGGCTTCGTTGGTCCTGCGGGATGGAAGATGGATGATAGAGGATAGCTGGGCATCAGCAAGTCGCCATCCTCCATCGTCTATCCTCCATCCTCATTCCCAACACCTTATTGACGTTGAAGTCTACACGTCGACCGTATGCCGCAATCGCAACGCGTTGGAAATCACCGAGACGGAACTGAAACTCATGGCTGCTGCGGCAAGCATCGGGCTGAGTAACCATCCAGTCACGGGGTATAACACGCCGGCTGCGATTGGAACGCCGAGCGTGTTGTAAGCGAATGCAAAGAACAGATTCTGTTTGATGTTTCGCAGCACCGCCCGACTGAGATGGATTGACCGCACGATATCTTGCAAGTCGCCCTGCACAAGCGTGACGTCGGCGGTTTCGATGGCCACATCCGTGCCCGTACCCATTGCAATACCGATGTCGGCTGCTGCAAGTGCCGGGGCATCGTTGATGCCATCACCCGCCATCGCCACAACATGACCGCTCTGCTTCAACGACTCGACACGGTCGTGCTTGTCTTCCGGACTGACTCCGGCTTCGAAATCATCGATGCCGAGTTGCTCTGCGACGTGACGAGCGGTTTGTTCGTGATCGCCGGTCAGCATCCGAATCGATAATCCCAAGCGATGCAACTCTCGAACGGCTTCGGCAGTGCTGGATTTGATCGGGTCGGCGACCGCTAGAAGACAAAGCGGTTCCCCATCGACACCAGCAAACAACACAGTCTTGCCTTCGCGTCGCCATTGGTCGGCTTGCTCGGTGAGTTCCGCGATTCCCGAAACGCCTTCCTTTTCGAGTAGTTCCCGTTTACCGATGAGAATGCGTCTTCCATCGACACTGCCTTGCACACCGCCACCAGTGATGGACTGGAAGTCGTTGACATCGTTCCAGCTGACATTCCGGTCCTTGGCACCATCCACGACCGCCCGAGCCAACGGATGTTCGCTTTGACTTTCGATCGCAGCAACGAGTGCCAAGACATCCTGTTCGGATCGTTCCCCAACCGGTTGAACATCGGTCAGTTTCGGTTTGCCCTCGGTGAGTGTGCCGGTCTTGTCGACAATGAGTGTGTCGACTTTCCGGAGTGTTTCCAAGGCAGCCGCATCTTTGAACAACACGCCTTCTTGGGCCGCTCGCCCGACGCCGACGGTGATCGACATCGGTGTCGCTAACCCCAATGCACATGGGCAGGCCACGATTAACACTGCGACGGCATTCACAAGTGCGTAAGTGAACGCCGGCGACGGCCCCACCGCGAGCCACACGAAAAACGTGATGATCGCCACGCCGACCACGAACGGCACAAAGTACCCGGCAGCTTGGTCGGCGATGCGTTGGATCGGGGCGCGACTCCGCTGTGCTTCGGAGACCATTTGCACGATTCGAGCCAACATCGTTTCGTTGCCGACCTGATCGGCCCGCATCAAAAACGAACCCGTCTCGTTCAATGTGCCACCAATGACGGAATCACCAACCGTCTTGGCAACGGGAATCGGTTCGCCGGTGATCATCGACTCGTCGACATTGCTTTCGCCTTCGGTAATTGTGCCATCCACGGGAATCTTTTCACCCGGTCGCACACGCAGCAGATTTCCCGATTGCACTTCGTCGACGGGAATCTCGCGTTCGCCATCGTCCCCGACAAGATGAGCCGTCGGCGGGGCGAGATTCATCAATTCCCGCAGTGCGCCACCGGTCCGTTTGCGAGCACGGAGTTCCATGACTTGCCCAAGCAGCACCAGCACCACGATCATCGCCGCCGCTTCGAAGTACACACCGATCAAGCCTGCATGATCTTGAAACGACGCCGGAAACACCTGCGGAAACAGCACAGCGATCACGCTATAACCGTACGCGGCTACCACGCCGAGCGCGATCAGCGTAAACATATTTCCGTGGAGATTGACGATCGACTTCCACCCCCGCACAAAAAACGGCAGGCCACACCACAACACCACCGGCGTGGCGAGGACGAGTTGAATCCACTGTGATGCCTGCGGGGAAATCACGTCGTGCACCGGAACGCCGAGCATTGGCAACATTGCGAGCAAGAACAACGGCACACCGAGAGCCACTCCCACCCAGAACCGGCGGCTCATGTCACGCAGTTCGGGGTCGTCCTCGTCCTCCGCCGACATGGCGACCGTCTTTGGCTCCAACGCCATGCCACACTTCGGACAATCGCCAGGTTCGTCCTGTTCGATCTCCGGGTGCATCGGGCAAGTGTAGATCGTCTTCGAAGTTGGTGGCGGACCGCTGCGTTCGAGCGCCATCCCGCATTTCGGACAATCACCGGGGTGATCTTGCTCAATCTCCGGACACATCGGGCAAATATAAACGCCCGGTTTCGCGGAGTGCGTCCGCTTGGTTGCGGTTTCGGAACTGTGACAACACCCGCCCGCTGAGTCCGCATGCAACACCGACTCAGGATCGCTTTCGAACTTGTGCTGGCAATGCTCGCAGCAGAAGTAATACGTTTGCCCGTCGTGTTCGCTCGACAATGACGAACTCGGATCGACCGTCATCCCGCACACGGGATCGGTCGCGGACTGGGTTACGATTTGAAGTTTAGGGTCTGGTTTCATGTCGGAATTGTAGAGTGCGCCAAGCGAAGGGTAACGCACCAATTTGTCTCGACGAGATATCTCGGTGCATTACACAACGCCTGTTGTACGCTAGCAAACACGATTTTTCCGATTCTCGGCCGTCTTACACATCGCACAATTCGACGGCATGTTTCAGACCGGCGAGCGGGTCACCGGTGGGAATGAATTCCTGACCGACGTATCCGTCGTAGCCGATTTCCAAAAGCTTCCGCATGATCGGCGGATAGTTGATTTCCTGGGTGTCGTCGAGTTCCTTGCGACCGGGGTTGCCAGCCGTGTGAACGTGACCGATGAGGTCTTTCAGTTGTTCGATTCGCCGCATCACATCGCCGTTCATGATCTGCACGTGATAGATGTCGAACAACAACTTCATCCGTTCGCTGCCAACTCCTCGGCAAATATCGGCACAATAGTCGATGTCGTCGCCTTGGTAACCAGGATGGCCTTTCATGGGGTGCGAATCGTCACGCGTGTTGAGCATTTCCAGGCAAAGCGTTACGCCTTTCTTCTCTGCCAAGCCAATGACTTCCTTCAGCCCGGCAACACAGTTTTTCAGCCCCTGTTCACGAGAAATATCCCCCGCCATCCCGGTGAAGCAAATCACGTTCGGCACGTTGTGAGCAGCGGCGGCTTCAATCGCATCACGAGTCGCTTTCAGCAACTTCGGATAGTTCTCAGGGTTGTTGAACCCGTTCACGAACGGCGGATCGGGCGACATATCCACTGAGGCAATCGCACAGGTCAGACCATATTTTTTCAACATCGGCCAATGCTCGGGTGCCACAAGTTCGACACTTTGGCAACCTAACTTTTTCGCCACCTTTGCAGTCTGTTCCATGTCCCAGTGTTCGGCGAAGCACCATTGCACGATCGACTGCTTGATCTTCTTGCCCGCCGAATTACTCTTAGTCTCGCTGACGTCGTCAATCAGCGTGGTATCCGGGCGAACTTCAAGAGGTTTGACTTCTTGGGCAGAGGCCTGCATCGCAATTGCACCCGCCAATGCCGCTCCGGTGGTGCGGGTTAGAATCGCTCGACGCGACAGTTTGTTTTCAGATTGATCAGCCATCGGAAACCTCGTGTGGGATTCGAGAAGTTCGGTACCATTTGCCAGCGCAACCGGCAGCACTCGTCGTTCAGTTTACAAGACCACGGCGATATCGTCATCCGTAACACTTCTTCCCTTGACCAAACCGACCACCGTTGCAAACACTTGATGGTGGAATTCTCATGAAAACAATGCGGTTCGACGGAATCGTTGCAGGGCGGATAGCATGAGTGAAACGTCGGACGAGTTTGAACTGGCGGTCGAATGGCTGCGATATGCCAAGCGGATTGTCGCCTTCACCGGAGCGGGCATTTCCGCGGACAGTGGAATCGCCACCTTTCGCGATGACGCCGGCATTTGGGAGACCTTCCCACCCGAGCGGTTTGCCACCTGGGATGGTTTGTTGGAAACCTTGGAATCCCGACCGGACGAATTAGCGGCCTTTCTGCTTGCCGTGTTGGAACCAATCGCGAAAGCACTCCCGAATGCCGCTCACGAGGCACTCGCGGAACTCGAACGCCATCGCGATGTCACCGTGGTCACGCAGAATGTCGACGGGTTACATCGATTGGCGGGCAATGCGGTTGTGAAGGAAATTCATGGCACGCTGTTCGAAGTCGTGACACTGGGTGGGCGGTTCGTGCGATTGATCGACCGAGAAGAACTCAAACGAATCGTCCGGCAACTTCACGGCATTCGCGCTGAAGGTTCCCAAACACAAGCGATTCTAGCAACGATCGAACCTCTCATCGGAATGGACGCCAACGATGCGTACCGTCCGAAACTCGTGTTGTTCGGCGACGAACTCAGCGAACCGGATTGGAGCGATTCGCTGGATGCCGCCCGAGAGTGCGATCTCGTTATCAGCATCGGCACCTCCGGCGAAGTCTACCCCGCCGCGTTACTTCCCATCCAAGCCCGTGAAGCCGGCGCGAGAGTGTTAGTCATCGACCCCACCGTCGGCACCAACGCCAACGTCTGGCTCCAAAGCAACGCCACCGAAACGTTACCCCGTCTGGTACAACGCGCGTTCGGGTAAACTGGAACGTGACCTAGCACCAGTACCCCCAAACGATGGACGCGAGATTACCATGACCAATAAACGATATTGGTTGCCGCCTGTCATGGGAATCGTGGGCGGAATCTTGATTGCGTTACTCTGCATTTTTAAGAATGGATGGCCATTTGAAACAGCGACATTACTTCCCGGCCCAATGATAGGTTTCACAGGTGGGTGCATGGAGTCGACGATACGCTGGTTGAATCCGTCTAGGCTAGGATGAGGCAAGGTTCGTTTGCGTAAGCTAGAACATGTCTCAGCTTTGATTTTATGTGGTCAAACGAAAGCTAAGTCGCGACCCAGCCGAACCGAACCGTTATACTGAATGACATGTTTGATCGCCAAAAGCTCATTACACCATTTCGAATTCTTTGGTCGAGAATTCATAGCAATCGCTCCAATAGAAAGCATCGGTCAATTGAGCCCCAAGAGATCATGCCATTGCTGCTAAGTGTAGCCAACTCTTTCAAAGAGAGATGGACAACCTATGTGGCGGAAGAGTATGAAGATGGCGAGGAACAGCTTCTCTATTGTGACTTGGCAGAGTTAGCTAAACACATTGCATCTCCCGAGAGTTCGCAGAACACACAAGAGCTCAAAGAGATTTTCGCTGTCGTTGAAAGAATCCTAGAGAACGGGACGTATGCAGCATCAGAAGCAATCACAGTAGGGTTGCTCGAAGACCTCTGGTACTACAGCGGGCAGCTAACGGACCAACAGACCTTGTTCGAAAAGCACTTCGGGATTCAGACTCGATACTGGTATAGCGAAGTGATCCGTTTTTGGACGGGCGAATCCGAGTTCATCGGGCAAGGTCCTGGAAATCCTCGGCTTATATAGGCTAGGACAAGTCGTAGCATGGGTTGCAAACAAGATCAATCAACTGATGGGTCTCGCCCTTATCTTTGGTGAGAGCGAATACGTCGAATAACGTTTACGATTCCGACCAGAAACGCAACCGCGATCAATCCATGCAACGTCGCGATAACTCGGGTACCCCAGGGGGCAATCACTAGGTCAATCAACATCGCGAAAAGAACAGCTGCGATGGGAAAGCACGGGATGATAGGTGCGATACTGACGCCCGCGTCTTCCGGTCGTTTGTTTTCGAGCTGATCGGCATGGAGCGACAAGACACTTCCCAAAACCCACAAGAACCAAACGAGAGTGCAAACTGTTGCTAGCAACCAGATGCTCATATCTGCGTCCAAAATCTCGTTGGATTGTGACCAACGCAAAAAACCGCCCGTATGATGTTTGACCATACGGGCGGTTTCGATGGATTTTGTCGATCGTCGTCTACTTGATCATGTCCTTGACGATGCCGAGTAGGGTGCTGTTGAAGCCGGAGGGTTCTTGCCAGGACCACATGGATTTGACGAGGTCGAACATCATCAGAGCACAGACGGTCATAAGGACGGTCGAAATTGCGAGACCGGCAAAAGCTCCGCCGCCCCATTCCGCTTCGGGTGCCGCCACGACCATTTGCTGACCGCCGCCGGCCGCTCCGGGGGAGAAGTCGGCGTGGCTTTCGCCTTCGTCGTAGTCGCTGTCGAAGTCGTCATCGTAGGGGTCGAGATCGTCGTCGGCTTCATCGAAGCCCATGTCGGCCGTGGCGAAGGCGTCTTCGTCTTCATCGGCTGCAGTTGCGATTTCATCTTCGGAACCGAAATCGTCGTCGAAGTCGTCTTCCATGTCGAAATCGTCGCCGCCAGTCAGATCGAATTCCTCACTGGATTTCGCATCTTTGCGGACGACGGTGGCTTCATCTTCGTTGAAGTCCGACTCGTCATCGAACATCAAGACGTTGTCGTCGGAACCCGTCGTCGCGAGTTCGTATTCGCTTTCCCCGCCCAAAACGGGAACTTCCATTGCGGTATCGTCGCGATCGAGGTCGTTTTGGGCATCCATCATGGGCATCGTGCGACCCATGTCGACCGAGCCACTTTCCAGGCCGATGCCGCTGTCTTCGAGGCTCTCCAACGCGATCCCGCTATCGGAAGGACCGGCGAAACTACTGTCGTCGTCATCACCCAAGACGAACGCATCGTCGTCGCCTTCGAGCGTAATTCCGCTGTCGTCCCAACCTTCGAGAGCAATCCCGCTATCGTCGACTTCTAGCGTCAATCCGCTGTCGTCGTCCTCGTCGCCGCCCATCAACATTCCGCTGTTGCCCAAATCGCTATCTGCGCGATCAGGGTCGATGCCACTATCAAGACTCTCCAGGGAAATACCGCTTTCGCTGGCAAGTTTGATGCTACTGCCTTCGCCCAGCGAAACACCACTTTCTTCGTCATCGAATACGCCACTTTCTTCGTCATCGAATACGGAGGCTTCGATTGACGCGGAACCGGAACTGCCGTCCGGAACCAACGCCACATCGCTGTCGCTATCGAGATCGATGAGTCGTACGTCGCTGTCGGTGTGTTCGTCGGGGCTCACAAGAGTGGCATCGTCACTGTGACCGGCGTCGAGCAACTGCACATCGCTGTCGCTATCGTCATCGATCAGCCGCAAGTCGCTTTCCGTGCCACCCATCAGACCGACATCGCTGTCGCTATCGCTGTCGTCGTCATCGACCAGTGATGGCGATGAATCGTACAACTGCACGTCACTGTCGGAGTCGTCGGTCACGGGCGTATCGCCGGGACCGCTGTCGGTAGTGAGGTCGTCATCGGAGATCAACCGGACATCACTGTCGGACTTATGTTCGCTCATCGTCGGAGCTTCGCCACGAATGACCGTGGGCATCTCACCGAGCGAATCTTCCTCACCCGCCAAAACCGAACGATCTTCCTCGGTTTCGAGATCGTCATCGGTCAGGATCGGCACATCCGGATTCGAATCGAAATTGCGACTCCGCTTGAGTTCTTCCAAATCGTCTTCGCGGAATTTCCAAGTGCCTCGATCGGCAAAGCCACGAATTTCGCCCGCTTCCTTGAGCTTCATCAGTTCGTCTGCGCTAACGCCGACCATCTGAGCGGCTTCTTCAAGGCTGTGATACTTTTTAGGCATAATCGACAAGTCTCCGCCGGCTGACGACTCAATTTTCCGTGTCCGCAGACGACTGGTTGCGGCATCGGACCGGGACGACTCTTCTCCCGGACGGAATGGGAACGGTAGGGGTTTCTCACCCTTTCTACCTTCATTCTAAACCATGTCGAAGGGCAAGCAAGGGGCATGTTTCCGTCACAATGCAAAAACTCAACGCCAGTTACGACCGCTTCCCCTTTCGCGTAGAATGTGCATATTCCCAACACTTTTAGCAAAATAAACCGACTTTGCCGATTTGTATTGAAGTTGAATCACATGCATTCCGGAGGGCAGAAACGCCATTGTCGCTTGGTGGCGGTCGTGATATCGTCCCGCCCGGGAGGGATTCTGGATGGCGGGTTATCGCGAACATATTAGCGTCAGCGGACTTTGTGGCATCGCCTACGGAGCGGCGGCGACATTCGGACTGGGATTTACGCCCGTACAGGCGGCGCTCGCTGGCGTCTTGACATGGGTCGGCGGAATGCTGCCGGACTTGGACGCCGACGGCGGACGTCCGGTGCGTGAAATCTCGGCACTCGTCGGGGCGGTTGTGCCGATGATTGTGATTCGTCGTCTGGTCCGTTCGTTCGGGTCCGTCGATGCCGCCATTTTGGTCGCGGTCGTGCTGTACGCAATTATCCGCTACGGCGGGGCCACTTTGATTCGCCGACTGTCGGTCCATCGGGGCATGTTCCACAGCATCCCGGCGTTATTCATCTCGGCAGAGTTGGTGTACCTCGGGTATCTCAGCGAGGCGAAGTCCGTCAAACTTCTGATGGCAGGAGGAGTGGCCGTCGGGTTTCTCTCACACCTAATTCTCGATGAACTCTACAGCGTGCAATGGTCCGGCGTGCGACTGAAGTTGAAGAAGTCCGCCGGAAGTGCGCTCAAAGTCTTTGGCAAAGCCGCCCATGCAAACATCGGCTGCTTCGGTTTCCTGGCATTATTGACTTGGCTGACGCTGATCGACGCAGGGTTGGTTGTCGATCCGTATGACCGACTGCGAACCAAACACATGCACGCCGACCGCATGCAAGCCGACGAAGAACTCACTCCGAAAACCGGCGACATCTTCCAACCCGACCCGATTGTGCCCCAGCCACCAGAAACGGTTCCGCGTGAGCCGATTCAACGCGAACGTGTTGCGGAAGAAGAACGGGGAATGCTGTACTAAGTAGAGGGTGGTGGGTAGAGAGTAGAGACTCGACTCACCCACGATGCTCTACGTCTTCAAAATCGGAATCACTTCCGTTTGTGGTTCTGCGTTCCCGATCCCACCGGTCACGCGGACGGTGCCGTCGTCTTCAATGAGCACATTGATCTCGCTCCGGACACCGAATTCCGGCAGATAAATTCCGGGTTCGACGGAGAACAACGTGTTCCGCATCACGGAGCGATCTTCGCGAGTTTCGAGGTTGTCCATGTGAGCCCCGTTGCCGTGGACTTCCCGACCGATGTTGTGCCCGGTGCGGTGTCCGAACTCTTTGCCGTATCCCGCGTCCTCGATGACTTTTCGACAGGCCGCATCGACTTTCCAACCGGGCAGTTCCTCGCCACTGGCGAACGCACTCCGCACGCACTCCACCGCTGCATCTCGGGCCGCCGCGACGATGTTGAAGATGTCCGTATATTTCTGCGGGACTTCCGTGCCGACGAAACCGGTGCGAGTGAGATCGCTGTAGATGCCATCGGGATCGTCATGTTTACACCACAAATCGACCAACACAAAACTGCCTTCGCGGATGTTCGTGTCCTCACCGCTGCCAGTCTCATAGTGTGGCAGACCGCTGTGCGAACCGACGCCGACAATCGGCGGGTGATAGGTGGTCATCCCGTTCGCAGCGAAATGATCCATGATGACCTGTTCGACGGCTTTCTCCGTCACACTGCCGCCGTTTTGCACGCCATCGCGAATGAACTGCCACGCCTTTGTGAACGCGGAGTCCGTCACTTTCGCGGCATCAAGGTGCAACTGTTGCTGACGCGGTGACAACACGGCTTCGAAGAGTTGAATCAAGTTTCCCGACGACACCGGTTCGACGCCGCACTCCCGCACGAGTTCCAACGTGCCCGCATCAATCTTAGACACATACGGATTGCCACCGCGTTCCGAATACTCCACTGCGACTTTTTTCATTCCGTCGAGCAAATGAGCGATGCCGGCTTCGAATTCTTGCCACGAAAGATAAATCGTGTTCGCCCCCGGCAAATGATCGAGCGCCCCCGATTCAATGCGGTGCGTGAGTTTCTTCGGTTCCCCGTTCGCCGGAATGCAATACGCCCACCGTCGCGACCCCATCTGTGATGGATCCAACTTCAACACTCGCCCGGCCAACACATTCGACCCGCGAAAGTCATACAAAAACCAACCGTCCAACCCAAACTCCCGCAACGCGGTTTGGATTGCTTGTAAATCGAACATGGTGTTTCCTAGCGAAGTAGGTCCAGCCTCAATCTGCTGACACGGACCAAAGATTCTTTTGTTCTCTGAGTTCACGAAGTTGATCACTGTCGAGCAAACTGCTCTCTATACTGAGGATGATATTACCTTTCAATCTCAACAACGATTCAAAACCATCCCTGTCAGTTGTTGTGTGTTTGAGTGTTATTGTCATTGGTCGATTATGAGATGCTAGGATTCGGATATCAGAATCGTGTTGCCTAAGATATGTGGCCAAGTCGATATAATTCGGAATTGTTAAGAAATAACCGCCTTTAACGCCAGAACTAACGGTTGCATCTCCACGACTCAATCGGAATGCTGCGCAAATCGCTGAGCTATTCCAGACCCACCAACACAGTAAAACGACGATTCCAGAATTGATGAGCCAGGCAACAAGTTTTGTTTTTTTCATGGTGCTCGACTCCCATCAGCGGTGGATCAAGGCAATGACTTACCGACTGAAAGATGCAAGACCTCGGCGTACACCTCTCGTATCCGGCGTGTCATAGTTTCATGTCGAAACTGTTCGGTGAACCGTTCGCGACCGGTTTGGCCGAGGTGTGATCTTAACTCCGGTTGCTCGACGAGTTCGGTTAGGGCATTGGCGATGCCGTCGACCGAACGCGGCGGCAACAGATAACCGGTTTCGCCGGGGATCGCGACTTCGCGGGCGCCGTCGATATCATACGTGATCACCGGCTTGCCCGCGATCAATGCCTGTGGCAACACCCGCGCGAGTCCTTCTCGCAGACTGGCATGCACGGCGATGTCCATCGCGTGAATCAACTCCGGTACCCGATCCGGTGGCACTAACCCGGTGAACACGAACCGATCCGTCAAGCCAGCGGCCGCGATTTGCTGACGGATCTCGTCCTGCAAGATTCCATCACCGACGAACAGAAATTTCAACTGCGGAAACTGACCGCAAACTTTCGCGGCGGCCGCGACGACATCGTCATGTCCTTTGAGATGAAACAACCTTGCGATCTTGCCGACGACCACGTCGTCGGGACCGAAACCAAGTTCCGCTCGGACTTGCTCCCGTGGTTTCGGCGGCGTGAGAAACGGTTCGACTTCCATGCCACTATAAATGGTGACGTACTGTTCCGGTCGCCCGACGCCCGCGGCGAGGTAGTGGTTCGTCATCGCATCGCAGACGGAAATAATCTTCGCCGACTGCTTGGCCGCACGGCGTTCCAGACCGGTGTAGACGCGATTGACGACTGGATTCTGATACGGATGAAACGCCGCTCCGTGGATCGTGTGCACAACCGGAATACCAAGTTTCGCCGCCGCCATCCGCCCGAGAATCCCGGCTTTCGAACTGTGTGTATGCACGACTTCCGGCTTGATCTCCCGCAACAAACGGATGAACTCGCGATAACTTTGCCAATCCGCTCGTGGCCGAATGTTTCGCACCAACTGCGGAATGATCCGCAAATCGAATCCGCCGCGTTCGGCTCGCTCGATCAAACTTCCCTCGGGCCCCAATCCGGGACCGGTGACAAGCGTAACCTCATCTCCGTAATCGCGGAATTGATCTTCGACCGTCAGCAGCGTGTTCTCCTGAGCACCGCCGATGATCAATCGCGTAATGAAATGAACAGTCCGCATGGGTGGGGTCAGGGGCAAGGGGCCAGAGACAAGAGTCGGAGAGACACGATAACAGAAAGATTCCGTGAAATCCGCTAAACAAATCCCCGTCGTGGGGCGGTCTGTCTGAATATCGGATTGTCTGATCTGCCGGTTCAGTCGTGTGCCACTGGCTTTGCCAGTGTTCTGTGATCGGTTCCTAAAAGGTGAACCGCACTGACATTGCCAGTGGCACACGAACTTTCAGATCTTTAGAGTTGCGATCACACTACGAAAGAATCAAGAATCCATGTCGCTTGCGGATGCGTTTGCTGCTTTTCGTTCGTTGCCCGTCGATGTGCCTCGGCTCGTCGAGACGGTGTTGACCGAAGCGCGAACGGCCGGGGCGAGCGACATTCACTTAGTCCCGACCGCAGACGCACTCGAAATGAAATGGCGGCTTGACGGCGTGTTGCAGCGGGTGTGTGAGTTTCCTCGGCAAGCCGGTCCACAAGTCATTGCTCGGTTGAAAGTGCTCGCGGACTTGCTCACGTATCGTACAGAAACACCACAGGAAGGCCGGATTCGTCCGTGGCGTGATGGCGAAGACACCGAAAAACTCCCGACCGCCGGTTCCGATACCGAAACCCGACTGAGCACGTTTCCAACGCTGTTCGGTGAGAAAGCAGTGATTCGGTTGTTCGTGGGAGCAGGGCGGTATCGGCGGCTAGACGAACTCGGTTTGCCGACGAATGTCGTCAGTGAACTCGGTCAATTGCTCGGTCAATCCGATGGCGTGATTCTCCTTACGGGACCGGCCGGCAGCGGAAAAACCACAACCGCCTACGCAGCCTTGCGAGAGATCATCGCGACATCGGAAGGCCGACGGAGTGTGGTCACGTTGGAAGACCCGATCGAAGTTGTCGTTCCCGGTGCGGACCAGACGCAGGTCAATCCCTCCGCGGGTTTCGACTTGGCAACGGGACTCAAAAGCGTTTTGCGACAAGACCCGGACATGCTGCTCGTCGGGGAAATCCGTGACCGCGAAACGGCGGAGACTGTGTTTCAAGCATCACTCACGGGGCATCTGGTCCTGACGACATTTCACGCCGGGAGTGCGGCTCGGTCCATTGGTCGGCTGTTAGATATGGACATTGAACCGTATCTGCTACGCAGCGGGTTGTTGGCGGTGATCTGTCAGAGATTGATGCGAAAACTCTGCGAATGTGCAGAGCAGTCTCGTGACGTTGCCGACCGACTTGGTTTGCCCGTCGAGACGGTGCGGCGACCGGTGGGTTGTGAAGAATGTCGCGGTACCGGTTACGTCGGGCGGTTCATTGTCACGGAGTTTTTAGCCCCCGAACGACACGGCGTGGGTGCGGAGATGGCATCGCGTGTCGATTCCCGGACCTTGGAAAGCGTCGCGGAGGCGAACGGGTTGCAATCGTTGCGTGAGTCGGGACTGAATGCCGTTCGCGACGGTCGCACATCACCCGCGGAATTCATTCGCGTTTTTGGATCAAAGGACACCTGATGGCTGGCAACGAGCGGGCGATTCCTCTCGAAGAGTTGATCGCGTTCAACGACGAAATTATCGCGTTGGTCAAGGCGGGTGTGCCGTTGGAAGACGGGCTGCGAACATTCGCTCGCACTCAACGCGGACAAGTCGTGCAGTTGGCCGAACGCGTGGAAGCTCGACTCGGGCAGGGTGAGTCGCTTCCGCAAGCGATTGCAGCGGAAGGCAAGCGGTTGCCGACGAGTTATCGGGCAATCGTGGAAGCGGGCTTGCGTTCGAATCGGTTGCCGGTCGCGTTGGAATCGCTCGCCGAACACGCGGAAGAAATGGGGCGTCTCAGACACCGCATTGCTGTCGCGCTCATGTATCCGTTGATCGTGATCATGACCGCTTATGGATTGTTCGTGGGACTGATTCTTCCGATCTTAGTGCGAATGCTGCACGAGACCTACATATCGTTCATCGGGGACGTACGCGGGTTCTTTAGCGTCTTGGTGGATCTATCCGAATCGCTGGCGGCGTGGTGGTGGATCGGGCCGGTTGTGTTTCTGTTGATCTTTGTGTGGTGGGTCGTGATTCAACGGTCCGGCTCGCTGCACTTTCAAGGTTTGAGTCGTCCGCTTGGCTGGATTCCGGGCGTGAAGGCGGTGAATCGGAATTTTGGATATGCGGGGTTCGCGAATCTCCTGGGCATCATGATCGAACACGGTGTGCCGTTACCCGATGCCCTCACTCTTGCGGCCGATGCCATGACCGACCCCCGCTTGCGGAAAGCGAGTGAACAGCTGGCCGACGATATCCGCCTGGGGCGTGGAAAACCTGCTCGTCATGCCGGCATGCCGCCATTCTTGCATTGGGTCCTGTCACGACCGGTTGAGCAGTCGCAACTTGTGCGGTCGTTGCAAAGTGCGGAGGAGATGTATTACGGCCGCGCGGAATCCCAAATCGCATGGATTCGCATCGCCTTTCCCGCAATCGCAGCGATTGTGTTGGGCGGCGGAGTCACGCTGTTTTACTGTCTCGCGGTCTTCGGACCATTCACGCAACTTTTGAAGATGTTGTCATAACGAAAACTGAAAACGATTAGCACGGACAAACAGTGTGCCCCGGCAGTCGAGAGCATATACAAGTGACGAGATGACACATGGCGGAATTTGATTACACAGCGATCGACATCGATGGCGGCCACAACACGGGGCGAATTCGGGCTCGTGACGAGGGCGAAGCCCGACAACAACTCACTGGGTTGGGGTGGACCGTGGAATCGCTCACGCAGGTCGACCGTTCAGAGACGGCTGACGATGACGATCCGCCGTTCGGTCGCTCTTCGCAGACGGACTTTGAACTCGGTAAACACCTCGCGGAACTGACCGCTGCCGATTTGCCGTTGGCGTCGGGATTGGCGGTGTTGGCGGAAGAGATTCCACGCGGCCGAACCAAACGGGCCTTGCAAACCGTGGCAAGGCGGTTGGATCGTGGTGACTCGCTCGACGAAGCCCTGCAAGGTCGTGGAGCACCAAGTGAGTTGCGGGCCTTAGTGGAAGTCGGTGTGCGTTCCAATCGTCTGGGTGAAGTCCTCACGGAATACGTGAAGCAAAGTCGCCGGTCCGTCGAACTGCGTCGCAAAGCGATGTACTCGATCGGTTATGCCGGTGTCGTCGGGATGGCTTGTCTGGGTGTGCTGCTAGTCCTTCTGATCTTTTTGATCCCACAGTTCCGAAACATTTTTGAAGATTTCGGCATCGAGCTGCCATCGTTGACGATGGCCGTCTTTGCCCTGTCTGACCTTGTGAGAAACTACGGGATTGCCATCCTTTCGGGTCTCGTTTTGCTGATTGGCATCTGCGTCCGTATTCTGCGAACCGTGTGGACAGCCTCATGGCGACGACGGATTCTCGGATGGGTCCCAGTGATTGGTCCGACATTGCGACACATGTCGTTTGCCCGCTTCACACGGATGCTGAGTTTGCTCGTGGATAACAACACGCCGTTGCCGGCGGCGATCCGCTTGGCAGGAAAAGCGACCAACGATTCCGCCTTGGAGGAAGACGCCGACCGCCTGGCCGACGTGCTCGAAACTCGCGGCTTGAATGATTTGCCGTTTCCGATTGCGTCTCGGTTTCCGCCGAGCTTTATGCAAGTGCTGACCGCGGTCGGACGTCGTCCAAATCTTGGTGAAACATTAGCTGCACTCGCCGACGACTACGAGAACCGTTCGGAAGTGCGAATCTTCGCATTGGCCCCCGTTCTGGAACCGGTGGTCATACTGATCACCGGTTGGATTGTCGCATGGTTCGTCATCGCGATGTTCCTGCCGCTGTTCAGACTGCTCAATGACTTGAGTTGATAACTTTCGATTCAATTCCGTAAAGACACCTTTCATGTTTTACTGGCTGAGTCTCAATCCATCTCACTTGTTCGAACCGTTCTTAGTTCGTTCGCGGCGGCGTCGGCAAAGTAGTTTGCTGTGGATGCTCTCTGCTGCGGTCGAGCAAAACATGCCACTGTCCGACACGGTGCGAGCGGTCGCTGCCGATTCGCCGGCTCCACGGTGGAGTCGCCGGACGGAACTGTTCGCGGACTACCTCGACGATGGCATGCCGATCGCCGATGCCCTCGATCAAGTGCCGAACTTGTTCCCCCGCGATGTGCAACTGGCCGTCCAAGCAGGCGCCGAATCCGGCACACTCGGGAGGACGCTGAAACATCAAGCCATTGCACTCACGCAACGTGAACAACGACGGAATTCCTGGCTCGGTTTTTTCCTGTACCTCTCGATGTTGCTGCTGGTCATGGTCAGCGTGGTGGGGTTCATCATGCACTCCATCATTCCGAAGTTCAAAAAGATCTTCGAAGACTTCGCGACCGAACTTCCGGCGATGACAAAGATCTCGATCACTCTTTCTGACGCCTTCGTCAATTACTTTTATGTTCCTATCGTACTCTTCGTCGTCTGCCTGCTAACTTGGTTGGTTTTACGTCGCACGTGGTTGTGGGTACCGCTTATCGACAGCTACCGTTCGACACGTTCGCGGACTCCCACCATGCTACGGGTACTGAGTGACACCGTGTCCGCCGGCAGACCGTTGGCGGGTGTGCTGGGAACACTCGGAAGACCCAGCGGCAGTTCGCGGTTCTCGAACCGAGTGCTTGCCATCCGTCAAGCAGCCGAGAGGGGCAACGATGTCTGGCTGGCATTTGTGGACGAAGGATTTTTAACGCTTCGCGAAGCCCGCATTTTGCATGCCGCCGAACGTGTCGGAAATCTGCCGTGGGCCTTGGAGGAAATCGCCACCCGCATGGAAGAACGACGAGGCAATCGCTGGGAAATTCTGCTCGAACTTGTGCGACCTTTCGTTCTGCTCGCCATCGGAGTGTTCGTGGGCTTCCTCGTGATCAGTCTGTTTATGCCGTTGGTAAAATTGCTCAATGACCTTTCGTAATCGATCGAATCCTGAAATGAGGAATCGAATTTTGTCCCGTTTTTTCAAACCCATGTCGAATGTCGCAGCGACGACATCGGGGTGGCATCCCCATTTCGACTTGGTCACGCCACACAAACCTTTGCAGCGTAACCGCCATTCGCGTTGTCACCATTCGTCGCGTCGTGGGCTAGGGATTGTGGAACTGTTGATGGCAGCGATCCTGCTCAGCACGATGTTCCTGATCGCAGCTCCCGTCTTGCGAATTGCGATGGTGACGAGTCGTCAAAACGATCGGCAAACCGAAGCGTTGACAACCGCCGCCAACATTCTCGAAGAAATCACACTCCAACCCTGGGACGAGATCACACCGGAATCGGCGGGTAACATCTCGCTACCGGATGCAATCGCCCAACAACTCCCCGAAGCCGAACTGCAAGTCCTCGTGGAACCGGAGGGCGATGCGAAACGCATTCGCGTGCAATTGAGCTGGCAGGGCACTAACGACAAACGGTCGGCTCCCGTCGGCTTAACGACATGGGTCTATCCCACAGGAGACGAACCATGATCCGCAAATTGCCCACAAACCGTAGCGGTTCCATGCTCGTTGAAGTATTGATCGCCGTCAGCGTTGGTTCGGTCATTGCGGCGGTGGCAATCTCGATGATCGTGTGTTTGTTTCGCGTCGAGAAGTCGATCTCGAAGACATTGCAAACGTCCGGCAGTGAACGCCGCTTAACCGACGAGTTCCGCCAAGATTCGCACACCGCAACCAACGCGGAACTGATGCAAGACGACAACGTCACCACGGGAATCCTCTTTCATGCCACGTCTTCCGAATCAGTGGTGTGGAACTTTGCCGACGATCGTTTGACTCGCACCGTTCAAAGTGACGGCGAGAATCTCCGGTCCGACCAATTTCGACTTCCTGAGGGCACGATCGTCTTGATGAATTTGGACCAAACCGACACGCGACCACTTGCCACACTCACCGTGCGACGTCCATCGGGCCCGGCGAGCAAAGGAGCAGCGACGGTCGATCAACCTCACCGCGAGTACCAGATCAAAGCTGCCATCGGTCGAGACAATCGGTTCGCACCGTCGACCAACGACGAGGAGGAAACTCCATGAAACTCGTACGAAAACAAACTTTGCCCCGTCGTGGTAGTGTTGTCGTCATTGCGATGATCTGTCTCATGCTGGCCAGTTTTCTCGTAATGAATTTGGCGAAGATGACGTTCGCCAATCGATCGCAACAGCGGAAGGAACTGCAAATCGAACAAGCCGCATGGTTGACGGAAGCCGGCGTATCCCGAGCGGTTTACCATCTCCGTACAAATCCCAATTACGAAGGCGAAACATGGACTGTTGCCGCCGAACACTTGAACGGTTTCGAAACCGGCGAAGTCACGATCAGCGTGTCTGCAGATGATCGATCGCAAGTCACGGTCACGACACTGTATCCCGCAGGATCGGTGGCTGCGGTTCGCCGCTCGAAAACCATCACCGTATCTGTTCCCTCAACAAACGGCTCCCCAGCAGCGGTTGCCGAGAAACCGAAATCTTAAGACTCAACTTTCTGGAGAATATTCATGAGACAGATTCCCCCGCATCGCTCATCAAACCGCCCGCGTGGGTTCACATTGATTGAACTGCTGGTGGTGATTGCCATCATCGCAATTCTTATTGCCCTTCTGCTGCCCGCCGTACAACAGGCCCGGGAAGCTGCCCGTCGCACCCAATGCAAGAACAATCTCGCGCAGCTTGGGTTGGCCTTGCTGAACTACGAGCACATGCACGAAGTGCTTCCGCCTGGTGTGGTCAACCCGACCGGCCCGATCCGTTCCGTGCCCGAGGGCTACCACATGAGTTGGATGGTGCAACTTCTACCGCACATCGAACAGGGCCAGGCGTTTCGCCAAGTCGACTTCTCGAAGAGCGTCTACGCCCCAGAAAACGCGGAAGTCCGAGCCATGACGGTCAGTGCATTTTTCTGCCCGTCCAGTCCTGATCGACGTGTCCGAGACGATACGGATGACGCCGTCGATGAAGTTGGGCTCCCGATGAACCCTACTTTCCAAATCGCAATGACAACCTACGCTGCCTGTCATAACTCGACCGAAGACCCAATCGACACCGAGAACACAGGCGTGATGTTCCTCAACAGCGACATTCGTTACGAGGACATTCTCGATGGCAGTTCCAACACGATTTTCGTCGGCGAGAAGTTCGTCGAGCCGGACGATCTTGGTTGGGCATCGGGAACGCGATCCAGCTTGCGGAACACGAGCAGCTTCAACAGCGATCGCGACTTCAACAACTTCAACCCGAATCCACCCGCGAATTTTGTTGCCGGTGATCCGTTAGCCGTCGGTGGTTTCGGCAGTGCCCACGCCGGTGGTGCTCAGTTTGCCCTCGGTGATGGTTCGGTTCGCTTCCTTAGTGAAAACATCGAACCGGGGGTTCTCCAAAGCCTCGGCCACCGTTCCGACGGCAAACTCATCGGTGACGATTTTTAGTCGAACCGCGACCTGCGCAGATGGAGGTTTCAGTCAACGACTGGAACGTCGCGTGCCCTTCACATTGAGGATGGCCGATTGATATCGATCGTCAAGAAGCCATCTTCGATCCCATATCATGCGTGCCAATTTCGCAGCATGGGCAACGGGTATCATTGGCTTTGCCAGTGCCGAACGTTCGTAGTCAACGAGCAAACCGCTGACATAACGCATGGCATGAATCAAAAATCGAGGATGGCCGAACCGTCTTGGCTATCCTCGATTTCTTTGATGGATTTCGTTGAGACAACGCGGCCGCACCTTACGCAGCGACCGGCAACATCTCTTTCGCAGACGATTGCAATTGATCGCGGAAACCATTTTCCGTTTGTTCGTGAAGTGCTCGCAAACTTTCGGAGAGCATCGGCAAACTCCCGCCGCATTCTTGCCGAATGCGTTGACAGTCGAGACTGGTTTCACCGCGTCCGAAGCCACGTGATGGCTGCTCGGTTGCGGTGGCCATTTCTGCGGTCACCGAACCAATCCCAAATTCTCGGGCCACTTGCTGCCAGAATTGCGTCGGATTGACACGCTCTGAACCTGCGATATGGCAGGGGCCGGTCAGGTTGTTTTCAATCGCTTGCATGACGAGTGCCGCCAACTCGGTGGCGAGAATCGGCGTCGCATGACGTGTGGTGTCGGCGGCAATCGCCTTCTTCGACTCCAACACAGCCAAACCGTTCTCCAACCAACCTTCGCCAGTCGGACTCCAACCAAAGGCGTGTGTCCGCACGACAAGTGCGTTCGCATGGGCCGCCATCACACTTTGCTCGATTGCACGAATCTGCTTGGCTTCAGAACTGTCGCACACAGCAGGGCAGTCTTCTTCGTGGAACATCCACGGGCCACTGAATACGGCGTCTGAGGAAATCAATGCAAACCGACAACCTGCCGACTCGGCGGCCGTCGCCCAATCACAAGCGGTTTGATCGGCCACACCGTTAGACGCCCAACAGCCATCGCTAACCGGGCCACAATGAATCACAACGGTGGGCTGATAGGTCGCCAGAGATTCGGCAGGTGAAGCATCGGCATTCACGCCGAACACCTGATAAGACGCCGACAATTCCGCCACGAGATTCGCGCCGACTAATGTATTCGCGCCGGTAATGAGAATCGTTTCCACGCCATGCCTCCTTGCGTTGCGGGTCGTTTGGATCGAAATCAAGTGCGGGACTTCGGTCCAAAAATCGAGAAACGGAATTAGTCATTCCTTGCCAATCCGCTTCTCACGGGAGGCGGAGTATATCCATCCGGGGTTTCTAAGGACAACCTTAATTCTCCAAAATTCGCGGTCTCTCACTTTGCAAAACTTGCAACGAACTATTTGCAAAGTCGTAACCTCATACGCCACCGAATCTATCGGCAATTTCTCAAACTGGGTTCGCAGAATTTACCAAAAAAGACTCAAGTCTTCGGCGAAGTCGTGTTGACGATTCGCGATTCGTCACGTATCGTTCCGCCCGCTCAAACGGAGCCTCTCAACACTCTCAATGTTTGCTCGATCACACGAACCATGGCTGCACGAAACGCACAGCTTCAGTTGCCATTGATGCTCGCCGGAGTCTCCGGCCGAGTAGCCGATTGGCTTACGCAAGCTGGAATTCCCGTGACCGCCTGGTCGCCGGAAGCAGCAGCGCGACCGCGATCTCCGCTCGCACTTGTCACCGGCAAAGATGCACCGTTCCCACCGGGACGATTCGTGCTGTATCACTCCGGGCGTTCTGCACAAAAACCAGATACCCAACTTTGTCAACGCTACGGAATTACTCGCGTTGATATCGCCCCATTGATTTACGACGCTCCCACCGGTGCAGCCGCGGGACCGTTCGCGAATCCGACGTTATCAACGATTATCACCAATCACGGACCAGACAATCCCGCCCGATCGACGTTCCTCGATCGTTTAAAAAACGTCATCGAACGCAACAACGGACTCTGGGCTCGAATTGCCGACTATCCATTTCCTTACCGCTGTGTTTTGTGCATCGATGGGGAAATCCCAGGCAGTGAACCGATCCCGCTGACGATTCCTCGGAGTCAAGCACTTGGAGACCACTCGGGAGCCAAACTCTCCGAGCGGATTACACGACGGTACCGCGCGGGTCTCCCGATGATGCTCGAAACATCAGCGGTCTACGATGAAAGCGACGTGTGGGAAACGCCGAACATCGGATCGTACCCCTTCATGTGGCAGACGGATCAACGAGAATTTTCACGCTGGTGGCGACATCGAAGTCGCATTCAATTACGAGTGGTCCAAAACGCAGGCCACTATCGGATTCACGCAGAGAATCTACCAGACGACTTCACCGCTGCGATTGAACTATGGCGGGGCGGTCATGTGGCGAGTGTTCCACTCGATGCCAATTCCAAGAAAGTTCGACTCGATGGCTTGGTGTTTGAACAACAATCCAAGCGTCACCCCGCCGGGTTCACATCATGGTGGCCCGACGGAGTTCAATCCCTCACTCCAGTAAAAAGTCCCGTGGCAGCGCTCGCTGCAACCGACTCGACGACATCAAAGACACATCCTGCTGCCTAACTCTCGGTAGCATTCGAATTGCTAGTCCCTCTCTCTCGACACGTCTGCTCTCTTGTAGCAAGGAAGATGACATGAAAACGATCGCTAGCCTGATCATCGCCGCTGTTTCCCTTGGTCTTGTTGGCTGCTGCCATTCCGGAGGTGGTTACGGCGCCTACTATCCACCTGCCGGTGGTGGATGTTCGACCGGTGCTTGCGGCGTTGGTGCTGCACCTGGCGGCTATCCGACAGCGGCGGCTCCAGGCTATACACAAACCGGATTCTACAACTCTTACGGAGCAACCACCGCAGCCGTTCCTGCCGGTGTCCCCGTGAGCAACGGCCCTGTCGCCATGCAACCGACCATTGCCTACCCGTCGACTGCAGTCGCAATGCCAGTGAATCCCCTACCAACCTACTAGGTTGTCACAGCTTAGATTTGATTATTCATCTTAAAGCTAAGACCCTCGCCATTGGGGGCTTAGCTTTTTTTATTGTTTGACTTGCGAAGAACTAGCATTCGACCGACGCGATAAGCTGCTAATTGCAATTCCCACCAAGAGGATGACTAGTGTTCCTAACACAGGAACTAAAAACGCGTGAAACGGACTGATCCACTGTCCTTGTTTCATCTCAAATGACTTTGCCATCTGATGTAGTGATGAGTCGGCTTGCAAGTCCATCAAGTAATCAAGCACTTTCGGTAGTGACAACCACAGGATTGCAACGATTCCGGTCAGCACGCCAATCATGGCAGCCACGTTGTTTGCTCGACGACTGAGAAAACCTAATAGGAACAAGCCGGTAATCCCACCGCCAAAAATCCCTGATAGAGTCCACCATACATCGAGTGCACTCTCTGACAGGCGAACTAGCACCAACGAAAGCCCTGTTCCTAGAACACCCCAAAGAATCGTCGCTCCATAGAGCACAAGCATCGAGGACTTTTCACTCGCATCCGGCTTGATGAGTCGTCGATAATAGTCCGTCATGATCAACGTTGCGGACGAATTCAAACTAGTTGAGACCGTACTCATCGCTGCCGCGAACACAGCGGCCACTAATAACCCTGTCATTCCAGGTGGCAAATGCGAAGCGATAAAGTGTGGGAAAACACGATCTCCGATATCAGCCAGTTTGATGTCTTCGGTTGAAGCTTGCTCGGGGTTAGGGTTGCGACCTTGTGCTTCTTTTTGAGCAAGCACTAACTGATTGACTTCCCAAAGATCACTACCCTCGCGTGTCGCAGTGGGTTGATCCGCCTGATAGAGCACAAACAATGTCGTGCCGATAAAGAAAAACAACATACTCACCGGCACATACAGCAGCCCGCCTAGCCAAATGCTTCGTCGAGCTTCTTGATCATCACGCGAAGCGATATAACGTTGCACATAACTTTGATCGACACCAAAGTTCTGTAGATTGATCACGACACCATAAACTAGCACAACTAAGAACGTCGGGTTCGCGAGATCCAAGACTAACTTGCCCGTCGAAAACTCCTCGTCCTGAAAACCGAGACCAAACTCACCAAGCGAGAATTTATCGTGTGACATAGCCACTTCGATAACATGCCCCACGCCGCCAGGTATCTTACCTAGCATCACTAGCAAACAAGCGATTGCACCGACCATCAGAATCAACGCTTGAATAGCATCGGTCCAAATGACGGCTAAGATGCCGCCAATAAACGAATACAGTGTCACCGAAATCCCAGTGACAATAAGGATGGTATAGATGTCCCACCCGAAGATGACTTGCATCGGCAACGCCATCAAGTACATCACTACGCCAATTCGGGCGATCTGCGTCAACAAATAGAAGATGCTCGCATAGATCCGCGCCCATAAGCCGAAGCGACGTTCAAGCAAGGCATACGCGGAGACTTCACCGCTGTTGCGATAGTAGGGTAGAAAGTAGCGGACGGCGAAAAACGCAACGATGGGAATCGACAGCGAGAAAACAAATGGATTCCAGTTGTCCGCAAACGATTTTCCCGGCAGCGCGAGATAACTAATACTGCTGAGATAAGTCGCAAGGATCGAGAGTCCACACACCCAACCGGGCAGCGACCGATTCGCGGCGGTGTAACCTTCGGTGGAGCGTGTTTTCCGGTAGAAGTACGCTCCGATCCCCATTGTCAGCAAAAAATAACCAATGAGGACGGCCCAATCGAGCCAAGTAAAATAGCCTCCCCCGTTCATCCTGTGCGCCTTCTAGCATGAGCGTCGATGTCTGCAGACTTCGCACTGTAACATGCGAAGTCGCCTCGTGACACGCTAGAGGAAACGAAGGAGGTGGATCGACGTTTCAACCGAGAACTGGCACTTGTTAGTCGATACCAAGGTTTCGTTCGATGCTGCGGTGCTTTTCGGACTTGCCTAAGTCGTGGAACCAACGGTCCGGGTCGCGTTGCCGGACTTGATCGGAGCGGGCCTCACGACCGGCCTCCTCAACCCAAGCGTCGGATTCATCGTCGGCCCAGGCATTTTGATCATGGCCCTTGGGTGCCAACGAGCTTTTCAGATAGTCACCGGTGGCTTGAATCGGCTTCATCAAACCGCAGCCACTAATGCCCACCAAAACTGTAAAGATGAGAGTCGACTTGAAAGACATAGACGCACCCCGACCGCATGGCGAGAATCATCCCGGCGGATCATGAGTCATTTGAGTTGAGATTTTGAGAGAGTGCGCGGAGTCTTGCAAAAACGGTGAACCGCGTCTAGATCAAATTTAACCTGCCTATTGACTGTACGCACTATCCTCGGTTCCACTCAAAATTTGGCGTAAAATGGAAAGTTTTCTTTCATCCACTTTTTCGCCGAAGTGAACCATGATTTGTCGTAAGAATAACTCGTTCGGTCGAGTCCGTACTACTTCGGAGAGCTGTTCGGCGGCACTCAGAATTGACATTTCACAGTAGCACAAATAGGACAGGGCAATTGCGGGGCTGCGGCTGATTGCTCCACGGCAATGCACAACCACATTGCCTTTCATGCGCCCGTTCTCGATGAAACGACAAGACTCCTCGATCGAGGAAATCATGGAATCATCAGGGTCTTTAAGGTTGAGACGTAAATATGCAAACTGATCAGGATGGTAATTCGGCAACTCGATCGCACAGTTGACGATATGCGTTATTTTTGCAGCGTTGAGAGTTTCGAAATCACGCGCATCGGCATCGGTTGAAACGAATAATCCCTTCACGACTTGCCACATAAAGGAACTCTCAATTGGCTTCACACAAGTTTCACCTGGCAAAACTTCTTTTTGCCAGCCCAAACGAGTAATCCATCCGTGACCGTAATCGGGTCTTCGATGGACTGGATTGGTGTTTTGTCCTCGGTGAGTTTTGCGCCGCCTTGCTGCACGAGTCGACGGGCTTCGCCTTTCGATTTGCACAAGTCGAGGGCAACAAACAAATCCAACGGCGGCATTTGGCCGTCTTGCAGTTGGCTGCTTGTGAGTTCTTTGACGGGGATATCCGCGGGCAGTCCGCCGCCACCGATTTCCGTTTGCCAGCGGTCAGCGGCGGCGTTCGCATCATCTGCGGTGTGATAGTCCGCGATGACCGCTTTCGCGAGCGCGACTTTCGCATCCTTCGGATGACCGGCGACCAACTTTTTTACATCGTCTAACGGAAGATCGGTGAGCAATTCGAAGTACATCGGCATGACCGCGTCGGGTAGCTGCATGAACTTCTTCATCATCTCGTAGGCCGGCTCGCTGATGCCGATGTAATTTCCCAAACTTTTGCCCATGCGTTTTTCGCCGTCCGTGCCGACGAGGATCGGGCTCATCACGCCAATCTGTTGGGGCAGACCGGCGTCTTTTTGCAGATCGCGGGCGAGCATGAAACTGTAAAGTTGCTCGGTGCCGCCGAGTTCGATGTCCGCCTTGATCTTCACCGAGTCCCACGCCTGCATTAGCGGGTAAAGACATTCGTGGAGATAAATCGCCGCTTCGTTCGCCATGCGTTTCGAGAAGTCGTCGCGGGTCAGTAGTTGGGCAATCGTAACCTTCCCGCACAGCATGAGAATGTCCGCCAGGCCCATCTCGCCGAACCAATCGCCGTTGCGATGCACTTCGGCTTTCTCCAGATCGACCACTTTGCCGACTTGGCTGAGATAGAACTGGGCATTCTCTTCGACTTCCTCCGCTGACAGCCGTTTGCTGCGGGCTTCGTCGCGGCCGCTGGGGTCGCCGACCATCGCGGTGGCGTTGCCGATGATGATCACCGCTTGATGCCCCAATTCTTGGAACTGCCGCATTTTCCGTAGCGGCACCGTATGACCGAGATGCACATGGGCAGCGGTCGGGTCGATGCCGTACTTGATCCGCAGCGGTTGGCCACTTTCGCGGCTGGCGGTGAGTTTCTGGGCGAGTTCTTCCTCGGGAACGATTTTTTCGATACCCCGCCGAATGATGGCAAGCTGTTCGGCGACGGGCGGAAATGCGGTGGTCATGGGGCGGCCAAATTCAGAACATCCGTTACGGGTTGGCGATCCGAAGATCAAAGCGAAAGCGTAGCAAGCTGTCGCCGGTCATTCCACCGCGGAATTGTTGCCGCCGGGCGGTTTTGTCATACTTTGAGGGTCAAAAATCGAATTCGACCGCCAACGTGCCATCATGATTCAACTTGAAATCCCAGCTGCGTTGAATCGCTTCACCGACGAGCAGGAAACGGTTCCACTCGAAGCCGGCACCGTGGGCGAGGCACTCGAAGAGTTGTGGACGCGGTTTCCGAAACTGCGAAGCCGTGTACTGGACGCCAACGGCGAGGTGTTCCCTTACCTACTGCTGTTTCACAACGGGCACAAACTTTCGCGGTCGGAATTCAAAACTCACCCGCTGAACACCGGCGACACGCTGGAAATTGTCGCCCTCGCTGAAGGTGGTTAGAGTGGGTGGCGATGAGAGTAATGAGTCGAGAGTAGAGGGTGGAAGAGAAGATCCTAGCCCAATACTGACAACCGTTGACATTCAACATACCGATAAAGGGACACCATGCGAAAACTAGCGCTAGCTTTCGTCGTTTGCGTGAGCGTTTGTTCTTCCGCCATCGCTGCGGACAAACTGAAGCTCTTGATCGTGGACGGCCAGAACAATCACCAGTGGCAGAAAACCACGCCGATTCTGAAAGCGTTCTTAGAAGATACGAATCGGTTCACCGTCGATGTGGCGACGTCGCCGGGCAAGGGTTCGCAGCCGGACGCCTGGAAATCGTTCCGCCCGGAATTTGCGAAGTACGATGTCGTTCTCAGCAATTACAACGGCGAACCATGGCCGGAGAAGGTGCAAAAGAGCCTGGAAGAATATGTTTCCGGCGGCGGTGGGTTGGTGATTGTACATGCGGCTAACAATGCGTTTCCCGGTTGGCCGGAATGGAACAAGATGATCGGACTCGGTTGGCGAAACGCAAAATACGGTCCGCGGGTGACCGTCAATGACGCGGGTGATTCCATCCGCACCGAAGCCGGGGAGGGGCCGGGAGCTGGGCACGGGCCGCAACACCAATTTTCGGTTGTCGTTCGTGACCGTGGCCATGCTGTCATGGAAGGTATTCCCGCCGAATGGCTGCATGCGAAGGATGAACTCTATCACGGCCAACGTGGTCCCGCGATGAATATGCATATTCTCGCCACCGCTTATTCCGCTCCCGATCAACGCGGCACCGGTGCTCACGAGCCGATGGTCTGGTGGATCCCTTACGGCAAAGGCCGTGTGTTCACGAACGTAATGGGTCACGCCGACTATTCCATGCATTGCGTCGGCTTCCAAACCATCACCGCCCGTGGCTGCGAATGGGCCGCAACCGGCGAAGTAACTCTCCCCGTGCCAGACAGTTTTCCGACCGCCGAAAAAACAAGCACCAATCAACCTTAGTTTGTGTATCGAGTTGAATGTGGTTCCTATCGCTCGAACGATGAAATCCCAAAGTCACAGCTTATGACCAAAGCTACCTGCAGTATCAGTTCGCTAGGATTGCTAGTTTTACTACTAGCATTCGCAGGCTGTGATCACCAAGCCATCGAGTCTGGCGATACCATTCAACGGGACGGCCAACCCGACGTTATGTATGTCGAAAAGGGCGACTCAGAGATGGAACAAGCGCGTCAGAAAGCGCGTGAAACTGTCGACCAGTTCATCAAAGCTCTGGACTCGCCAACGCCATCACAGTCTCACTTTGCCATCAAGGTACCGATTGAAGAAAACGACTTGGTCGAACATATGTGGCTCAATCCTGTGCGACATGACGCCGGTCGTTTTTTTGGAGTTCTCAACAACAATCCTGTGATGATCACAACCGTCAAAGCCGGTGATCAGGTGGAAGCTTCGACGGATGAGATCTCGGACTGGCGATATATCGAAGACGGAAAACTAGTTGGCGGGTACTCGATCCGACTGATGCATAGCCGCCTTTCGGAGGCAGAACGAGAAGCGTTCGACCAACAGTCTCCCTACAAGATCGAGTCAAGCCCATTTGATTAGCAGTTGGCCTAAGTTCCAGGCTAAAGTAAGAGTCGTCGTATCATGAAGATTAGATCTTAGAATTCCACTCTCCCGACCGACCCCAATTGATCATTCCTAATACTTGTTCCATGAGTTATTCCATGCCTCGAAATTTGCTGTTGCTAGTTGCTATTTTTTCTGTCGGTTGTGCCAAGTCTTCGTCAGACTCCGAACAAGCGGTCCCCGCCGATGGGCAGTCGTCGAAGACGATCGAACCGTTAACCCAAGACCAAATCGCCCAGGGTTGGGTGCGGCTGTTTGATGGTGAAAGTTTATTCGGTTGGCACGCGACGGATGCGGATGCCGATGACGCTGTCACATGGGAAGTCAAAGATGGCTCAATTGTCGGCAGCGAAGGCGGCAAGAGTCTACTAATGACTCACGTTCCCTTCGGCGACTTTGATCTGCAGTTTCAGTATAAACTCGAAGAGGGTGGAAATAGCGGTGTCTTCCTAAGAAGCAAAGCGAATCCTAAAGATCCTACGGTCGACTGCTACGAACTCAATTTCTGTGATACGCACGCGGAGTATAAAACTGCAAGTCTCGTCGGTCGCACGCAGCCGGAAGAACCCGTTTCAGGCGACGGTGATTGGCAGTCCGTCAAAGTGCGATGCCTGGGCAACCAAATTATTGCATCTTGGAATGGGAAAGAAGTCCTAAACTTTAGAGATGAGAGCGAGAATTTTCGCAACAGCGGTTTCATCGGTTTGCAGAAGAACGCCGGCAAGATTGAATTTAAGAATGTGTCGCTAAAACCGTTGCGACTTGAGTCACTCGTGTTTGACGACACGCTCGTCGGTTGGCGGGAAGTGCCGGGATCGAAAAGCGAGTTCAAACTGAAAGACAGCAAGATTCATGTCACCAACGGTCGGGGTTATCTCGAAACCGAAAAGACCTGGGGCGACTTTGTTCTACAAGGTGAAGTCATGACGCACGGTGATGCGCTCAATAGCGGCATCTTTTTCCGAGCAATGCCAGGCACCGAGAAAGACCCGGCCAACGGCTACGAATATCAGATTCAAAATGCCTATGAAGATGACGACCGCACCAAACCCGCCGACTTTGGAACCGGTGGAATCTATCGTCGCGTGAAGGCTCGCAAGGTTGTGTCGAACGACAAAGAGTGGACGTATCTCACACTCGTCGCCGTCGGGCCAAACATTGCGACTTGGGTCAATGGAGAACCCGTCGTCGCCTGGACCGATGACCGCGAGCCTGACGAGAATCCGCGAAAGGGTTTGCGAACCGAACCCGGTCACATCAGCCTGCAAGGTCACGACCCAACCACAAATCTCGAATTCAGCAACCTCCGCGTCGCCGAAATCGCAACACCGTTTACTAATGCAGTCGAAGACGAATAGTAGTGAAACAGCCGACATATCTGCATCTTAAAAAAGCCAGAAATATGCTTATATGTTTATCACCTTGGTTTGAGCGTATGAATTCTCGGCAATGAAGCGAACTCGAAACAAGCGGCATACTCTCAGACAAATTTTGGGAAGCCCCGAGAAGCAAGTACAATGTAGACTGTGTTTTAAGAGTCGGCAGCAGTTCCCTGAATTTAAAACTGAATGAATCCTTGCCTTATGCTTTGACACTTATGCTAATTAAGGCCTTAGAATTGACAATACAACTTATTGAATCATTGACATAATGAAGTCTTGAAGTTTCCTCAATAGTAATTAGAAGTTATGAAGCCATCAAAATCGTTGATGCTCTTTGTTAGACAACAGTGCCAGGACAATAATCCTGGCACCGGATTACGACACTAAATTAGTTTGTTCATAAAGAGAGGCTAGATACAGCAAATGTCGGATGCATCTTCCTTTCAGCGGGGTGCTCACTCGAAAGTGCTTGTATTCTAGCAACAATGGCAATATGTTCCTTAATCTGTGCTACGGTCGAAGCCAACTCTTTGTTCATTACGCATCCACCAGAACTTATGATTCCCAGAAGTGATTTTGTACTTACGTCCTGAATCAGCAAGTATAATTGTTGGAGCGATACCGTTGACTTCGTTCGATATCCCACTGAATGTCTTGCCGGATTCCAACGTGTAGCTCTTCCCGCTGGGCTGCATTTTAAATTGAACATTACGCCCTGCATCATTCTTGATGGTATACTTAATTTCGACAGTCCTATTGCTGCCTCCATTAGGACTATAACCTTCTGGTCCATACACTCGGAATTTGTAGAGAAGAATGCCGCTCGCCCTACTTTTCCGGACTCCCGTCAGTCTGTTGTAGTCAGAGGTGTTCTGAAATGTTCCGGGTTTAAACCCCATTTCCTGTACGGTGACTACTAGACCCCGCTTGTTTCCTTTGAATGCATTCTCCTTCTTGTCGTCCTTGGTAAACGTCGTAGTGTTAGCAATATAAGGGCCAATTTCCTCGTATTTATTCTTTAGAGTCTGTACGACTTGGTTCTTAGAGAATTGCTCAAACGCCTGAATGTTTGCCATGCCTTCAATCTTGCCGTTAACCGCGTCTAACGCCAATGACCTGCCCTCAGCCTCACCATTGATTTTACTTGGCCGGTTAATACTCCATCCATATTCCCCAGAACCCTCCATAAGCAGGTAGCGGGATTGCGCTTGAACACTGTCCATGCACATACAACTCAAAGAAACGGACGCGATACTTACCCACCAGATACACCAATTCATTACACTCTCCTATATGGGCATTTTTTTGTGGCTACTAACGTAATCCAGTTGCTCGTATCCAACATCTACTTGCACCGCGATTGTCGATTGCCTCCTTTCATTTCTCCTCAAACGCACAGTTTAGTGCTCTCCTACTGTGTCGAACTATACTTTTTTTAGAACATGCCGAAGCATCGCGAATGATCGATTTTACGGAAACAAACACCAACCAAGTTCAGCAAAACTGAGATTGGCCTTATTGTTACACCAGGATGTCAAATACAAGCAGTGACATGAGACACGCGCGGAATCATATCAGGTAAATGCAATGACAGCCTTGCACTTGCAACAGCAGGCAAAGATCAATTTCTGGCCGACTTTTCGTTCGCCGAGCAGCAGCAATACAAATCGTCTCCAAAGCTGACGATTCAAGTGGGTGACGACACCTAGCGAGGTGGAGACCCGGTAGTTCCCATGAGATTGTTCACGATCGGAACATCACCAATCAGCCATCAACAGGAATAAACCTACAGTATGTATACAAACACTTGAGGCGACAGTCAAGCTGCGAATATCTTCAGGAAAAAATTAATCAATGGTCATCGAACTTTGACAATGACATTTTTCCCGCGAAAGTCATCTAATGGTCGCTTGCCAAATATGTAATATAAGACTGAGAAAAGAGGGATACGTCGTTCCAATCGATCTGCTAGCGAAGATAGTCTTACACTCGTATTTAGTTTTGTTGAACCAAGTTTCCTTGGCAATCGGAAGATGGTTTGAAATAGCTAGTCAAAGAGCCCCCGGTTGACAATGATCCGACCGGGGGCTCTTTTCATGAATCAGGCCGTTGTCAACTCGGGGGCGGCTGGAAAATCGACTTCGGTTCCGGCAACGTGATTGAAGTAGTTTGTGAAAATGTTGAGTGCCACGTTGGCAACGATCTCACTGATCTCTCCATCACTGTAACCGGCTTGACGGACACGTTGAATGTCCTCGTCGGAAACCCAGCCTCGTTCGTTGACGACTTTCTTCGCGAATTCGAGGGCGGCTTGTTCTTTTTCGTCTTTGGCTTGGGCACGGCGAGCGTCACACGTTTCCGCCTCCGTCAGACCGGCTCCTTTTCCCAAAGCCGTATGTGCTGCGACGCAGTACTCGCAATTGTTGGTCTCGCCAACGACCAGCGCGATTTGCTCCCGCAACGGGGCAGGTAGGCTTCCGCCGGAAAGCGTCTGACTGAACCCTAAGTAGGCGTTCGCAACGGCGGTGGAATTTGCCATCGTTGCGATGAGGTTCGGCACGAGTCCCAACTTCTTCTGCACTGCGCCGAGTAAATTCGCAGTTGCGGTGTCGGTGTTGTCTTTGTTGACTGGTTGAATACGAGGCATCGTTCTCTCCTTGTGTTAACGTGACCAAAACGAGTTGAATTCGTCATGAAGTGTTAGAGGTTTATGGTCGCACAGTTCGTACGCAGAACCGGCAAAAAAGTTATCGAACCAGCGGTATACCCGCGTCGTCGGTTGGTCTCGGTCCGGGTGCGGGCCAATGAAATTTGCGTTGATCTTCGTCGATCGCGACATCATTGATGCTAGCTTCACGACGACGCATCAGCCCTTGTTCGTCGAACTCCCAAAGCTCGTTGCCATACGCTCGAAACCATTGACCATCGGCATCGTGAAACTCGTATTGAAACCGAACAGCGATCCGATTCTCGCTGAAGCTCCACAGAGACTTGGTCAGGCGATAGTCGAGTTCTTTCTGCCATTTATGGGTCAGGAACTCCCGAATCTCATCCCGACCCTCAATAAATTGGCCACGGTTCCGCCACTGCGAATTCTCGGAATACGCCAGGGAAACACGAGTCGGGTCACGGCTATTCCAGGCGTCCTCGGCGGCCCGAACTTTGGCGGTAGCAGACTTCAGAGTGAATGGGGGTCGTATGTCAGACATTAGCATCTCCAATTATTGATCCAGACTTAACAATACAGACAGGTCTGTCTACGTCTTCGCAAAAAAATAGGGTCAGCTTCGCTTTCGCGAAGATTTCGAAACGAGAGCTAAGGCCGCTTCCTTGGCCACATTTGCCGACGTAGACGACTGCTCCATGACGGCAGTGACGATCGCGCCTTCGACAAGTAAAGCAATCGCCGGAGTGATCGCGTCGGCAACTTTTTCTCCCACGGTTTGAACAATGGTCTGCTTTAACATCGCCTGAAACCGGTGTTTGTGCTGAGCCGCAAACTTCGAACCTTCGTGCTTGGCATTCGCAAGCTCCACACAGGAATTGATGAACATGCAGCCTCGAAACCCTCGACTCTCGAACCAGTTCTGCAAGGCCCCAAAGAAAGCTTCCAAAGGGTTCAGCCCCGCCTCAATATGTCGTTGCATCCACTTCTCGAACATGGCATCGAACTTTTCCTCACGATATTGCAAGACGGCGAGGAGCAGTTCGTCTTTCGAAGAGAAATGGTTGTAAAGCGTCATCTTGGCGACCCCGGCCTCCGCAATGATACGATCAATGCCAACCGCATGAATGCCATCGGCATAGAACAACTGCTCGGCCGTTTCGATGAGCCGCTGACGGGCGTCTGATTTTCGGGTTCGCGTTTTACTCATGCCTGAAATATACAGACCTGTCTGTATTTAACAAGCCTATTTTTCGATGCCTTTCGCATGTTCTGGCCAAAAATGAATGAACGGTAAATGAAACTCGTTCCTGAGTATGAACTTAGATCACGAAGAATTCTTTAGCTGAAATCGCATCTAGGACGATGCCTCATAGGATTCCTCAGAAATTTGACACCTCGAAACTTTCCGCATCGGCTAGAATTCGATATTCTTTGCACAGCGGGTACCGCGACAACGAAAGAACATCGCAGGTCCCAAAGACGCTGCCCGTTAGTGGCACTGCATGCTTTTATAATTTGTCCCCGTAGATCAATTGGATAGATCGTCGGCCTCCGGAGCCGAAGGTTAGAGGTTCGAATCCTCTCGGGGATACTAGACTTACGACAAATCGCTCCCTCGCCGGTACAGAATCGCGGCCAATTCTTCCACCGGCACCGCCGTTTTCGGCTGCGTCACGGCTACGCGGCACAATCTTCAAGCTTGCTGGGTTTTCCCCGGCTCCGTTTGGAGGATTCGCAGATGGCTCGCAGACCGAGACCTTGGTACAGAAAAGACCGCAGTGCGTGGTTCGTCACCATCGACGGACAGCGGCACAATCTCGGGCCAGATAAAAAGACGGCCTACGATTTCTTTCACGAGTTGATGTCGAAACCGCAGAGGCGGTTGAGGGTTCCAACAATGACACCACCGACGGAGGACACCTGCCTGTTTACGTCCGCTCCGCTCAACGAATCCACAAAAGTCGAGCACACGATACCGGAGTCGCTCGGTGGTCGTGTCAGATCGAGTGTTGTTTCCAGTACAGACTTTAACGAGGGGTGGGGAGAGACACTCGTTCCCGCGCTCAAGAAGCCTTACGCCATGATCATGAATCGACTCGGACCACTTCTGCCGGGCATTCATCAGTCTGGCCAACTCAGGGTCGATGTGCGTGGCGAAGCACCCGGACTCGCGCTGGACGATGAGGGTGTGCTGACGCGGCAAAACCTCGACATCGTGGCTCGCGACGAGGAAACAAATCGTCCTCGTTCGGTGGTCGGAACCAGCGAAAAGGCGATCCGTGGGATTCTCAAACAAGCAGGCGCTAGAGACGACCAGATCGTGTTTTCGATGGTTCCAGCTTCGACCGCTACGACGTTCTACACGAACGCACCTGTCATTTGGAAGGAACTGGAAGTCGCCGCGCTTACGAGCACCCTCTTGACGTTCGATCATTTGACACGAGACACGGGCCGGCGTTTTACCCGATCAGATGAGCTTCTTGAGGCCCGACAGTTCATTCGGCAAGCTGTTGACACCCGAAGAATACAAGATGGGGAGCCGCTGAATCGGATGTCTCTGGGAATGCAATACGAAAATCTCGAATTGTTCCGAGAGCTACGAACGAAAGTCAGTCAGGATGTGTCGCCGTTTGAGCACACTTTGATCGCGTCAGCCAACGTCGCCACCCGCACGCTTGATCTTGTTTGGAATGCCTTTGGTTTCGATCCATTTGGATTCCGATTTCGCAACTGGACGGGTGAAGGGTTTACGCTGGTGTTTGTGAATCCGATTTTGGCCAAGACCCAAGTTAGCGAACTTGTCGAAATCCCGTCCACCATGCTGCTTTGCAAGCCGACAGACCGACGAGCGTTTCCAGACCAGTTCACGACTGGGGACGAAATGCAGCAAGCGATGGCGGAGATTTCGTGCGCTCGGCAGGAGGCGTGGAACGACGCCGTTTATCTTGTGGAGATGGAGGCTGACGACCTCATTCGAGCAAACCTCGCACTGGCCGGAGATCTGGCTGATGGAGAAACGCGGATGAGGCAACTTATTGAGCGCCGGCTCATTCGAATGTACGGTCGGAAGGCAGGCGACTCGGATTTCGTTGCCGACGTTGAAAGCATCGTTGACGAGCGAATGGGAAGCGTCAGATCTGAAATGTTGAACGAAACATATTTCGCCGACGCTGAGAACGCGGACATCTCGTGGGACCAATGGTTGGCCGCGTACCGCGATTGCCTTGGCAATGCTGTGAAACAACACGGGAAGCCCGGAGATGCGTTCCAAGCATCAAGCGGCATCATCCACGATAAAGTGGATGCGCAACCGCTTGGACAGGAGCCGGATCGAGGTGATTGATCGCTCGGTACAGAATCCGGTACAGAATCGGTGGTGGTTGGTACGGAATCGTGTAAAATATGGACGTTGGAGCAAGCCTGATGGATTGTCAGCGGTTGCGTAAAAGGTTCTCCGACAACAGCTTTCGGCTCTCGTCCCCGTAGCTCAATTGGATAGATCGTCGGCCTCCGGAGCCGAAGGTTGCAGGTTCGAATCCTGCCGGGGATACTTTGGATTGCTGACGTCGCTTTTTTGGCAATTCTGTTCATCGGAGCGGATCGGGCCTGCTCTGATACAGCCAAAATTGACGCAATGACCATCTTGAAAAGCCCTGTCTCGGGATCAGCCGGAGACGGGGCTTTTTGCGTGCTGAACCGGGCAACGGGAACGCGATGGTCGGCATCGCATGTTCGTCATCCAACGTCTGAGTGATCCTGAGTGGCGACAGTCGTAGTCAGTGGGGTACTCTGTCCTCCACAGACTTGAGAAACTAACCGGCAGCTCATCACTACGGCAGGGTTCAATCATGCGCGGATGCAATCGGCAGGGGAATTTTCCGGGCTGGGTCCTTCGTTCTTGTTGCCGGGTTTTCACAGTGGTGTGTCTGGTTGCTTTCGCCGGGACGTCTTTCGGGGCGGAACCGCCTCGGATGCTGTTTCAGGACGGGGAGGTTCACGATGTCGGTGCACCGGGCGGTTCGCGAACGGCCTTCGCCGTCATGCGTTTGCCGAACGGTCGCTTTGCATTTTACGATCGCTATGCGCCGACGAAAGGCCCGCTATCACTCCCTGATGCCGACGGTCAACTGCATCAACTCCTGCCACATTTGCCGCCGGAAATTTTGGCGAGTCAGAGGATCATCGAAAGCGGCATCCTTAACAATGCCCAGGTCGTGTTGTCGCAGGATGGTCAGGTCAAAAGCGTTCGGGTGATAAAGCAAGAGTTGGACAAACAAGCTTCGCAACAAGTGGGACTCAGTTGTTACTTGAATACTTGGATCGATCGCGTCGGTCCGACCGGAACGCATCCGCCGCTGATGACTTGGCGGGGATACAACGGGTCTCTAATGGAATACCAGGAGTTGCAAAATGGTCGACTGTTGGTGCCGCATGGAAGTCTGATCCCTCACGCACGAGCCGTTCCACCAACGGGTCGACATGAGACGGTGATTCAGTTCTCCGATGACGGCGGCGACACATGGGAACTGAGCCACAGCAAGTTGATCGCCCCGTGCTATGCCGGGTTCAATGGCTCGAACGAGGGTGCCTGCGAACCGGCCTTCGAAGAACTCAAGGACGGCCGCATCTGGATGTTAATGCGAACGACCGCGGGATTCCTTTATGAATCATTTTCTTCGGATCATGGCACGACCTGGACGCCTGCCCGTGCGAGTCGTTTCAACACCTCCACAGGACCGCCGAATATTATGCGGCACCGCAATGGCTGGCTGGTCGTCTGTTGGAACAACTGCGAAATGCCGCCCCGTGCGAATGGCGATGGCGTCTATGGTGGTCGCGACGCACTGCATATTGCGGTGTCCGATGATGAGGGCAAAACCTGGCGTGGATTTCGAGAGATTTATCTTGATCATCGACGCAATGACAACCCTGCGAAAACGGGTGATCGCGGCACGGCGTATCCATTGGCCGCCGACACGAATGACGGGCGTATCATTGTCCTGGCTGGGCAGGGGAAGGGCGGACGCAACCCGATCCTGATCGATCCCGAGTGGATCGTGGAGACTACTGCCAGCGATGACTTTTCGAACGGACTGCAACACTGGTCAACCTATACTCATCACGGCCCCGCTAAGCGCTGGTGGCGAGCTCGCGCCCCCGGAGCAACGTTGATCGGACATCCCGATGACGAGTCGCGGATGTGTCTTCAAGTTCGCAAGCAACCGGATCTACCGCCGGATGGGGCCACATGGAATTTTCCGAATGGCTGGCGAGGCACGCTTGAGGTGCGAGTCAAGCTCCTGGCCGGTTCCCAGGGTTCGACGATCGCCTTGAACGACCGAATGTTTGATCCGGCGAATGATTTTGGGGAAGAGTTCGCTGTGTTTCGGGTTGAATTGAACGATCTTGATCTGACACCAGATCAATGGCATGTGCTGCGATTGGACTGGGATCTTTCCCAAGAACGCTGTCTTTTGAAAACCGACAATGCTCCACCCGTTGAACTTCCGTTGCGTCATCCGACATTGAACGGGCTGTCTTACCTACGTTTTCGCTCGACCGCCAAGGAAGCCGATGCACTTGGCTTGCTCGTTGAAAACGTCCGAGTCACCATCACCGACTCGGTGGCACCGGAATGCAGTCCCGAGCAACAAGCCGTACACGAGCGGCGCTACGTAGAGCAGGTCGTTCCGACCTGGAGCGCTCAATAGTTCTCTCGATGCTAGTCCAGATTGGTCCTGACGTTCCTAATCTCACTCGCGGAGTCACGAACCAGCTGGGCTTCGTAACCCCAATATGAGGAATAGGTAACAGCGACAGCAAGTTGCAATTGGTCAATTTGTGATTCTAAGTCATATACAAGTGACAACATTTACGGTTGCACATGAGTCGAATCATGGACAGACTTTATGAATTCCGCTTAACAATTTGGGTTCGACTCGATTCACACGCGCTCCGAAAGATTGATGTCGCTTTCCAGCCGGGACAATACGTCTGTAACTTTGTTAGCTCGCTTGGCCAGTGGCAGTGACGAGGCGTGGGCTTCGTTAGTCGATTTCTATTCTCCCCTGATCTATCGTTGGGCTCGCCGCCAGGGTTTTCAACCGGAAGACGCTGCCGAACTTCTGCAAGAAACGTTCTTGTTAGTGTCCCGTCGGATCGACAGTTTCCACCGTCGTCGACGGGGGGCGTTCCGAAAGTGGATATGGACGATCGTCCGCTTCAAGGCGATGGCATTACAACGCGGAACTCGACGCTGGCCCATGCTCGATGTCGATTTGGATGGTTATCTCGCGTCGTTAGCCGACACTCCGCTACACCTATCTCCCGACAGAAACAGCGATTCCGACGACGAGTCATTTGCCGGGGATGCGCTCCCGACGAATATTCTCTCCGCATTGGAGCAAGTCCAAGATCGCGTGCAATCTCATACTTGGCGGGCCTTCTGGTTGACCACAATCCAAACCCGATCTGCCGCTGAAGTGGCCGAGACATTGTCCATTTCCGTCGCGACGGTGCATCAATCGCGGTCACGATGTTTGCGACGATTGCGAGAAATCATTGCGGAGAAAGGCCGAAGTCCGTAGCGATTCGAATTTTTTGAAGACGTGTGTCAGTGCCACGACATTAACAGTGAGACGAAAGGTTCGCCGATCGACACGGTTAATCCAGATTTCAGGAACTGGCGATGACAACTCAACATTCTCCCTCCAACGAGGAGCTTCGAGCATTCCTAGCGGGAGAATTGTCGGATACCGAAATCGACCGCGTTGCCGCCTGGCTCACCGAGCACCCGGATCAACTTGAAAGACTGGATGAAGACGATTCCTATCGTCTTCATGAGGATGAGTGGCTTGATCGTATTCGTCGATCGATCGGTCCAGATGCGTACTCCGAGGAGGAAGCATTTTGCAGTACGGTCGAATGGCTCAAGTCGACAGAGGCCATAAAAACTCGGTCAGCGACCGACGAAGCGTTGCCGACGATTCCGGGCTATCGATTGATTCGTCGCTTGGGTCATGGGGGGATGGGCGTTGTTTACCTCGCGGAACACGAATTACTTGCACGCCCTGTCGCGATCAAAATTCAAAGACGGTCCGATTCAGACAATCCCGCTTCGACCGAACGATTTTTGCGAGAGATGCGGTTACAGGCCCGAGTGGAAACTCCCCACGTTGCCCGTTGTCTCGATGCCGGACATTTCAACGGCGACTTGTACTTCGTCATCGAGTACAACGACGGGGAGCCGTTGAATACGCTCGTGGAACGGCTTGGCCCACTTAGTCCTAGTGAAGCGGCCGAACTAGGACGTCAGGCGGCCTTGGCACTGGATGCCATCCATCGGACCGGGTTGCTCCACCGTGACGTCAAACCAGCCAATATGATGTTGGGACGCGACGGTGTCTTGAAGCTGCTCGATTTGGGGCTGGCGTGCGACACCGAAGACTCGATGCAGGATGAGCTCACACGGACCGGTGAATTCCTCGGGACGCCGGCTTTCGTCGCTCCGGAGCAAGCACGGTCGGCCGACGTCGATCATCATGCGGATTTGTATTCGTTGGGAGCCACCCTTTACTTTCTATTGACCGCACGCAGTCCGCATGATCCGGGAACGTTGGAAGCATTTCTGTGGTCCGACGACACACAGCTTGAGACTGCGACCACAAAAATTCGATCTTTGCGAACCGATGTCCCCCCGGGTTTGGTCAGCATCATTGAACGACTCCTGACACCGACATCCGCTCGCCGGCCTCATTCCGCTGGCGATGTCGCAACGTGCTTGGCTCCGTTTTGTCAGCCGGGATCGCTCAACGAACTCGTCCATCGACTTTGGCCAGCGGCTCCGCCATTGCCTGAGTCCGCAACATACCGACCGACCGGCACATCGCGACCGTTCCTTTACGGTCTGTTGGGAGGCACGTTGGCGACGGCGGCAGTCTCCTACAGTCTGCATGTCGCGACAACTCCCGACGAGGCCAAACCCGTCTCGCAAGAATCCCATCAAGTCGACAATTCCTCCAAGGCTTTCTCAGCCGCCCAAAACGTTCCGAACGAATACATTTTGGATGACAGTGATTCGGGATTTTTTATCGCGAATTCCGGTTGGAAGATCTCGAAGAACAAGATCGGCTTCAAGAACGGATATCGGTTCAACTCGAAAGGGGCGTTGCGAGCACGTTGGCAATTTTCCGGGTTACACCCCGGCAGTTACGCCGTGTTCATCACGTGGCCGAACGTGCCGGAGAATGCCTGTCATTTGGCATTTGTCGAGATCAGTGACAGCACCGGTCTGTTGCTCGACTGTCAAATCGACCAATCCGTTGAGCCACAGGGCGAAGTATCGTCCGGCGTGATTTGGCAAAAGTTAGGCGATGTGAACGTGCTCGATGGAATGTTGTTCGTCGATATCGACCCCGCACGTAGTCGTGACGGAACAGCTCGCGTGGATGCTGTTCGCATCGTCCGCTTGGAATCGCGTGCGAGTCAGAAAATCAAACGCAAAGACGACCGATGAGGTTTTGGGAATCAGTGCCGTCAATGGGAGAGAGATGATGGGCCGCAAATTTGAGACTGTCGGAATCGATCTGGGCACCACTTATTCCTCAATCGCGTATGTCGATGAGTTGGGCAATGCCCAAGTGGTGGTCAATCCCGATGACCAACGCCCGATTATTCCTTCCGCGGTGTTCTTCGATGACGGCGATGCAATCGTCGGAGAAACCGCTCTCGAAAACGCCCGGGCCTACCCGAAGCAAGTTGCGCAATTCGCGAAACGCAGTCTCGGTGAGCAGAAGCCGTTTCAAATTGGCAACCAATCGTATTCGCCCGAAGCAATCTCCGCGATGGTGCTCAAAAAGTTGATTCAATGCGCGGAAAAACAAATCGGCGAAACTAAACGAGCTGTCATCACGGTTCCGGCGTTCTTTAATGAGTCTCGACGGGCAGCCACGCAGAGTTGTGGGGAGCTAGCGGGACTGACAGTGGAAGCGACACTGAACGAACCAAGTGCGGCTTTGATCGCCTATGGTTTGCACAAGTCAGACGAAGAGCGAACGTGCGTGGTCTACGATCTTGGCGGGGGCACGTTCGATGTCACAGTCATGAAAGTCGGCAAGAACAGCATCCGAGAACTAGCGACGGGAGGGAATCGGGAACTCGGGGGAATTGATTGGGACGAAAAACTCGTCGAGTTCGTCGCCGATGATTTTCTTAAGAGTCAGGGCGTTGATCCACGTGACGACGCCATCTCATTTCAAAGCCTATGGACCGCATGTCGCCTGGCAAAAATCCAACTCGGCAAGCTCCGCAAAACGATCGTTCAATGTGCCCACGCCGGTAAGCATCACCGAGTCGAAGTCACACGGGAGAAATTCGAGAAACTCACTCGACAGTTACTCACGCGGACAGAAATGACGGTCGAAGCCTGCATCCGTGAAGCCGGCTTAAGTTGGGCAGACATCGACGACGTCATGCTTGTGGGTGGTTCGACGAACATGCCCATGGTCCAGAACATGTTGCGGACGATCTCCGGTAAGGAACCGCGGTGTGATGTCGACCCCGCGACGGCGGTCGCTCGGGGAGCCGCCATCTACGCCGGTGTTCTGGAGACGCACGGACGAATCGCCGGTGCCGAAACCGCACTGGGGCAGGAAGTTGATACCACAACGACTTCTGACGATGGCACCACAGGCAGCGACCCCGAAACGATTCCGATCGCCGACGGACTCGACGATGACATCGAAGTGATCGACCTGCGGTTGGTGAACTCGCATGGCATTGGTGTCTTCGCCAACAAAGGCGAACAGAAAATCAATGTTGTAATGATTCCGCGAAACACGGAACTGCCCGCGAAGCAAGAACAACAGTTTCGTCTGCGAAATGACGGCGGTCGCGAACTGAAAGTCCGAGTGTCCGAAGGTGACAACGAAGACCGTGACGGCTGTGAACTGTTGGGTGTGTGCAAGCTCAGCCCGTTGCCGCCGGGATTGAAAAAAGGCACACCGGTCACATTGAGTTTAGGTTTTGACCGTTCGGGTCGCGTCTCGGTGTCGGCTGTATGCAACGGTTCGACGGTGCATGCGGAAATCGTCAAGCCGGGTGCGTTCACAGAGAAGGAATTTGAAGCAGCCAAAGATCAGATCGACAGCCACAACTATGCTTAGAGTCATTTCGATTGATCATAGCCGGTTTTGTCTCGTGGAAGTCGGAAAACAAAGACTTTGTCACGTCACTCATGGAGACTGAAGACCGTAGCACGGTCTAACACGCGATCACACCCAACAGAAAGAAGCACGATGGAATTCCTCAAACGACTGTTAGGAGTCAGACCAAAGTGCGTTGCCTGTCGGAAATCAGTTCGCCCCCATGTCGTTCCCCGCGGACCCAAAACTATCGACCAGATTCATTCCACACTCAAGATGCAGCCAGACCATGCCTTTGTGTGTGAACGATGTGGTAGCAAGATCTGTCCCGTATGTTCCGGTCGGGCTGCCTCGGCCGCAGGTCTCAAGGAATTCGTCTGCACCAACTGCGGGCAAACTCCACTCAAGAAAATCTTTCGATAACTGGCACGATTTATCACAACTGCGATCGCAGAAACTCAATACTAGTTTCGTGACAATCTTCACTGACATTCACGCTAATCGGCTCGGAGTAATTTTTGATGGACTCGACCGACTCATTCGATGATAGTTCCGATGCCCTGGCGGACTCCTTCGAGATTTCGATGACCGATCCCCCAGATGACGACGCCGGTAACGATGGGGGGTCCGGTGGTTCAACGACAACGCCCGTCCGTCGAGGCACGTCGGTCAATATTCTCCGGAGCGGAGCCGGCGCTGCGTTGACGTCGGTCCTGATCTTCGGATTGCTGAAGCTGCTGAGTCCCACAAGCGCTTTGTATCTGTTCTTTTGGCGTGATCCGATTGTTCCCTTCGCGACGGTGCTACTCTTCTTTTGGGCACTCTTCATTCTGCTATTTAAACTCCGTCACATCCGGCGAGAGGAAACTGCCTTCAGCTTTGATCTGTTGCCGCAGGATCAATATCAACTCGTCGGCATCCGCGATGTGCAAGCGACGCTGCGTGAAATCAATCGCATGCCCAGTGAAGATCAGCGGTTGTTGCTGGTCACTCGCATCGGACGTGCCTTGAAAAGCCTCCGCGCCTCCGGCAACACGGCGGAGACTGCCGGACTGTTGGAGTATCAAGCCGAGATCGACCTTGCCGCTTCCGAGTCGACTTATGCAGCGGTCAAAGTCTTTATCTGGGCGATTCCCGTGATTGGTTTCATCGGGACGGTTCTGGGCATCAGCGTGGCCATTGGAAACTTCGGTGCGTTGGTGCAACAGGCTCAGGAAGTCGAGGCGATCAAAGAAGGTTTAGGTCCCGTCACCGGTGGCCTCGCGGTAGCATTTGAGACCACATTGCTCGCGTTGGTACTCAGCATCGCCATCATGTTTTTCTCGACATGGGTTCGCACCAAAGAAGACGATCTTCACACACGTGTCGAAGACTATTGTGTCGAGCATCTGCTCAACAAATTGTCGATTGGCGACGACAAACTCGTCGCTGAACTCAACGAAGCGTTTTCAGAAGCCCAGGAAGACGCTTTGAAACGGATGGCCGACGTGATCGAGTCGGCACTTCGCGAAGTACAGCATCAGCAGGCGGAATTGATGCAGCAACTCCAAGCGGGAATGAACCAAAACCGTGAGCAGTCCGAAGAAGTTCTCCAAAGCATGCTACACGAGTTGACCGGACAGCAGGGGATGAAACTCACCGAACTGGCCCAACGCCTCGAACGGGGTTTGAAGAAGCTTGCAGACACGTTGGAGTCCACCAACGACTTCCGACCATCGGAATCGCCTGGCGACGAAGTCGATGAATTACCCTCGGAGATTCGTGCAGTCGCCACCGATACTGCGGCCACAATCGGTATGCCTTCGCAGGATTCGACATCCGCGGAGTCTAACGGTGACTTGGCCGCGATGCGTTCGGCGATGCAAGAACAAGTGATCGAACTTCAAGAAACTCGACGAGCGTTGGCTTCGTTGTCGAAGTCTCTCGAAAACCTAGCCACACTCGCTCCGTTCGAAGAAGTCATGACCCGCATTCAAACCGCCCTTGATGCTTTGGTTCCGGCGATTCAAGAACTCCAGAAACCACGAGAACTGCGAATCATCGATTCTCATAAAGCTGTCGATTCCTAAGTTGCCAAATTGTTGTTTTCCAGTGACGACCGACAAATGCCTCACTAGTCAGTAGAAAATCATGGGTCGACGGGCCGCTCGGGAAGATCCCGAAATCTTCAATTTCTCCTTTCTCGATATTCTCGCCTGCACGGTCGGGGCATTGGCGTTCATTTTGACGATCCTACTCGTCACGGTTCGTGGTTCGTTCTCGCGGGACAAAGTCGTTCAGCAAGCCATCGAGGAAATTGAGGAACTCCGTGAACGCAAGGCGGTCTTGATCGCTACACAAGATCGGCTGCAAACCGAGCAGTCGAGCCTGAACGAATCCATTGCCTCATTGTCCGAACAGGCGACACAGGCCGAGCAAGACGTCATCCGGGTGAGCGCCGAGGCCGATCGACTGGCAAAGAAGGTGAACGAAGCAAGTCGCCGTGTGGCTCAACTTCGTGAGATCGTCGAGTTCGATCAGCAGCGTCAGGAGATGAGTACCCAACTCGCTGCGATCAAAATGGAAATCGATGAGCTCGCGTCACAGAAGATCGCGAATTCTGAAGAGTACCGGTTGGCCGTCGAAGCACGCGACAAGAACCGGGAATTGCAGCAAGCCGTTGCCGAAGTCGAAGGTCTACTGCAAGGCCGACAGGCTGAGAACTCGCGGCGACGCGAGATCATCGACGAAATCGCGGGGTTAGAATCCGAACTGAAGGAGTTGCCGACCAAGATCGCCGAGAACAAACAAGCGATCTCCGAGGCCGAAGCGGCCAATGCATTGTTGATCAAACAAGCGGCCGACATGGAACTGGCGCGACCGCCTTGGTTGATGCTTGTCGTGGCTTGGGTCGCAGTCCTGGGGATGTTTCTATGGTGGCTTCGCAAACGTCACGATCGACCGCGGGGTTCGGTGGAAGACTTGCAAGCCGTGCACCAATCGACTGCGAATCAAGTTCAAGAATTGTTAACTGAAATCGAAAAACGCCAGGCGGAACTTCAAGAACGCAAGAATCGCATCGCGAGTTCTTCTCAAGTGCAAAGCGGGGCGGAAGACATCTCCCGTGTGAAAGCCGAAGCCGAAGACGCCGCGAAAGCAGCTAAGGAGGCTCAAGCGGAAGCGGCCGAACTTCGGCAACGGTTGCAAGATGTTCGCCAGCAGAAAAGCACATCTCGGCAGCAAGCTGATCGAGCGCGGCATGGTCATGGACAGGTTGTTCCGCGGGCAATTGATGGACCGGGCGGAACCACACGACGGCCGACTCATGTCGAGTGTCGTAGCGATGGTTTGTTGATTCACCCCGGTCGACAGCGGGTCGGCGAAAGTCAAATCTCGACCTCGCGTTCCGAGTACGGAAAGTTGATCCGAGAAATCGCCAAGGCCAAGAAAGACCGTTGTCTTGTGCTTTGGATTCGACCAGACGGTTACAGCAACTTCGAGAAAGCCCGTAGTGCGGCGATGGAAGTTAAAGCCGGCGTCGGGTGGGAACCCGCTGATTCAGACTGGGAGTTCTTGTTTGATTAGTTCCGTTGTCGTTCGACTGTAGTTTCAAACCCCTCAAGTTTTATCGATTCATGGCACGAACTGTTCGCCGACAGGCCGACATTTTCAATTTCTCCTTTCTCGACATTCTCGCCTGCACCGTAGGCGCGTTGACGTTTATTCTCGTGCTCTTCATCGTCACGGGTTTGGGGGACGTCGCGACCGATCCGGAAGTCAAAGACCTGCAAGCCGAGTTGCAGTTGCTTCGACAGGAAGTTGCAACGCTCGAGCAAACTGTCACCACGCTCGAGCAAACGGTTGCGAAGCTCACGGAAGAACATTCGCGACAGCAACAACGGTTGGACGCGGCTCAAAAGCAATTGGCCACCGCTGAAGAACAATTGCGTAACTATGAACGCGAATTGGCCGAGGCGGAAACCCAACAGCAGAAGTTCGCGGAAGCACTCACCGACAGTCGCTGGGACGACTTGAAGAATCAAGCCGATCTCAGTCCACAGTTGGCCGCACTCTCGCAAGAGGTGCGTTCGATGCAGGCGGACGTTACGCTTCGGACCGCCGAACTTAAGGAACTTCGCAACGAAACCTTGAATCGCGAAACCTTGATTGCCCGTCGTCAAGAATTGGAATCCGAGAACCGCAAGTTGGAAGAGACGTTGTCCGCAGGTCGGGAAGAACTTGCCAATAACGCAGAGGAATCCACCCAATTAGCCGAAGAAGCCGAAGCCGCGGAGAACCGCCGACCGGAACTATTAGCGAAACTTGCTCCCCTTCGACAAGAACTCAAAGACACCCAAGCGACGCGGGAGTTGATTGAACAGGAGCTATCCAAACGCGAAGCCGATTCCGAAGCCAAACGTTCGTCGGCGAAGAATCTGCGATTGATTGTTCTTTTGCTGACTGTGCTGGCGGCGATTCTGATTTGCCTGCTGTATTGGTTAATCGTGTTGCACAACCGATCGATCGCTCCGCTATTGGAGTGGTCAGAGAAAGTCAAGGACGCGAAAGCCAAGCGACAAGAACTTCAACGGGAATTGTCCGCTCTCTCGGAAGAGTTGAAGCGAACACCGGCGTCTCCCGAAGAAGCCGCCGCCAACCAGCGTGAGTTACTGGCCGAGTTGCAACGGGAAATCGAAGAGTCCCGCCAACAAGCCAAAGAAGCTCAGCAACAGACGGCCGAATTGGAACAACAAGTTCAAACGGAAACTCGCGAAGCACAGTCGCTCGCGAACCAAGCTCGGCAAGCTCAGATCGAAGCCCGTAAGAATGCCACGCCGGTCGATTTTCGGATTCCCTATTATCAAAAGACTTCGAAGAAAGGCTCGGTGGTGGATTGTTTCCGGGGTCGTGTCGCACGGGTGACGACGACTGACGGATTGGACGAAGACTACTACAAACTCGACCTCGTCAAGTCGACGGCATTGACCAAGGCCACCGGCAAAACGACCGTTGTGCTCGAGCGACACGGGTCCGGCGAAATGGCCGACTCATGGGCTGCCAAACGCTTTCTCAACGATATCGATTCCCGCAAACACTTCCTGATGCTCCTCGTCCGCCCAAGTGGGTTTGAAGCTTTTCGAGCCATCCGCGAACAAGCCTGGAATCAGAACATCGAAGTTGGTTGGGAGCCGTTCGAGGAAGACATGCCGATCATGTCTAGCGGCGAGGGCGGCGGTGGAGGTGGAATTCAATAACGAACTGCGATGGCTGCGATACCGCATCGAAGGACAAACACTCAAGGATACCACTCAGACACTCAGAACGATTGACCAATGGCTGAAACAACCGGCGACAATCCTTACCAAAAATTGCTTGGTCTTTCTGCCGAGCTACAGCAGCCGAATCATTACGAGCTTTTGGAGCTAACGCTTTTCGAAGAGGATCCGCAGGCGATACGCGATGCGGCAGCGGATCAGAATTCGAAGCTGCTTCGTTGGCAATCGGGGAAGTCCTATCAGCAAGCCGAACGGCTGATGAGCGAAATTGGTGAGGCCCGCGATGTCCTGCTCGATACCACCGCAAAACAAGAGTACGATCTTCACCTTCGTAAGCAATTGAATCTTCCGGAGACACCAACTCCGTCGCAGCCCGAGTTGCAAGAGGAAATGATTCCGCTCAAGCCCCTGGAGGAAGAAACGCCGGAACCTGAGAAGTCGTTGGAACCTAAAAAGTCATTGGATGCTGCAAAGCCGTCGAATGCAGTAAACACCTATGGCTTGGCTGGTAGCGATAGAAGATCACCTCCCACCTCGGCGTCATCAAAACCCGCTCCGACACCCATACCGCCAAGTCAACCGGCACAACCTGTCTCGCACACTTCGTCGACATTTAACGGAAGTCTAGATTACACACGACTCGGTTTGCCGGCGGAGCTCTCGGATCCCAATTTTTACGAGTTGCTTTCTCTAAAGTCCTTTGAGCCGAGTAGTGCGAAAATCAACACCCAGATCCTACGGGAACTCGGGCGGATTGTGATGCTCGTACGAGACGCACCCGAAGAAGATCGGCCGATGCTTCAGGCCCTGCAGATGAAGCTCGTCGAAGCGGCAACAACACTCGCTGACGAAAAGGCTAGGGAGCGTTATGATGCCCGTCTTCGGGGTGCACGGTCGTTATCCGGTTCGCGAAGACTGGCCACCCCGAATCGAAAGTCAAACCAGGTATCAACTGAAAAGATCGACACGACCTCTCGAATTCGTGAACCGCAACCGAATCTCGAGACTGCTCCGCTCGGCAAGACACTGTGGAGTCAGACTGAAATGCGTGACGCAGCGAAGCATTTGGCTCATCGCTACGGCATCAACGTGAATCAGCGACATGCAAGTATTGAGGTTGATGTCACTAATCAACAGACTCAGATCATCCTTGAGCACTTCCAGAAAGAAGTTCCTAAAGTCGAGTCGGTTTACCGACCAAATGGCGGCATCGACGAAGGCGGCAAGTCCTCGCTATCCATCGGCGCGTTTTGGGGAACCCTCGCGGGTGCGATCACGTTGATACTAGGCGCGTGGATCACGGTTTGGGCACCGTTGATGCTCGTCGATCAACGCACTTCCTCCGGGGAATCGGCACCGGCCTGTTGTCACGTCGTGGCATTTGCATTTGCGCTCGCTGGAGGCGTCACCGTGGCGGTGGCGGCGGGCGTGTTTTGCGCAGAACTCATTCATCAATTTGGACGGATGGCTTCGTGTCGCGATCGTGACCTCGCCGGACGATTCGCGATGGTAAGCGGCGCTTCGGCATTCGGGATTGTTTATTTCCTGCCCACACAATTCAACTGGGCTCGTGGGTTGATGCAACTTCATTGGCTCTTTCAAATCGGCTTTCTGTATATCGTGGTGTCGTCCGCAAAGACGCACGTTCACCAGCTCATCGAACAAGCAAAATTCTGCGAACATTGTCACCGATATATGGAACCCCGACCAATTCGCAATTTGCGTTTCGGTGCATTGCAGACGATTAGTCGTGCGTTTCGGGAAGGAAACCTGGAAGCCGGTCTCGGTGCATATTGCTTGCCAGCCGGAGACGCGGGCGACACCAACTTCATGGTTTGCCCTTCTTGTCAGTCGGGGGTTTTAGAAGTGACTTTCAATGACACCGTCAAGTTTCAGGAAGGCGGTCAGAAGCGATCGCTAAAACTCCAGTGGCTTGCCGTCTCCCGAAGAACAACCCCTGACGAAACGGCATCGGTGCAAGAAGCCGACAAAAGTCCTGTGAAGGCAAAGTCCAAAAAATCGTCGGCCGCGAAATCCCAGCGTGCCCGAGTCGGCAGCGACAGCGACGACGATTCACGTCCGACTCCACGAGGACGTTATGCCCATCTCCTGCCGCCGGATATCACCTGTATTCACTGCGGTGCCGGCATGGCGTGGATCAAACCCTTGAGTCGAGCCGATCGGTACGTCTGCCGAAAATGCGGTCGCAGTTTTGACTATTCGTAACTTCCTTCTCATGCAGTCTCACATCACCAAAGCACACACGATTCGCATCGTCATCGCAGCGATTGGCGGAATTCACGTCGCACTACTTTTCGCCTGGCCAACATGGAAGGACACGAGTCTCGGTGGGGAAATGGACCGATGTTACGCCCAACTTTGTCACCGCATTGCTGACCGTTGTTGGACGAACTTGGGCGAACCGATGCCGACCTGTGCTCGATGCTTAGGGATTTGGATTGGGCTTCCTTTGGCAGCGGGGATGGCTGCGTGGTCTCGGGAATTGCCGAAGTGGTGGACGGTTCGTGCGGGAGTGATCGGCTTAGTGTGGATGTTCGCAAGTTGGCTCGCGGGGTACGTCTTTCTCCCAGCGACATGGCACTTCGAGCGGACCGTCGCAGGGATCATCGGCGGAGCGGGGCTCTACATTTTGCTCACGTGTTGCATGACTTCGCTCGCTCACTGGAAACATTCCGTCCGCAGACCGTTCGTATCGTCGTGGGGAGAATCCGATCATGAAGTTTCTTAATCCTGCTCAGCATCGGGAAGTCTGGAAAACTTCTGCTATGTCTCCCCTCAAAACGGTTAGAATAAGCCGAATCCAATAGATCCGCTGAGAGCGTGAGTCTCGACTATGAGTCAACAAGAACGGCAAAAGCGATTTAAGAACGCAATTGCGGCGAGCGGACTTGTTGCATCCGACGAGGTCGAGCGGGTTCACGAAGCACTCCCGCAAGACCAGCAGGCTTCAAGTCGGGCGTTGGCGGAAGCGTTGATTGCCGAAGGACTGCTCACCAAGTGGCAATGCAAACTCATCCAAAAAGGGAAGACTCGCCGTTCGTTCTTCGTGGCGGAATACAAACTCATCGAGGAACTCGGTCGCGGTGGGATGGGGGTGGTGTATCGAGCGGAGCATACGTTTCTGAGGAAACAAGTCGCCCTGAAAAAAATGTTGCCTCATGTGGTTGCACGTCCCGGGGCGAAGGAACGGTTTGTTCGCGAGGCGATGGTCGGAGCGTCTTTGGAACATCCTAACCTCGTGCCGACGCATGATGCCGGAGTCCACGGCAAGACTGTATTCATGGTGATGCCGTTTGTGACCGGATTCGATTTGCACAAATACGTGCGTAAGCACGGTCCCATGAGCGAGCTCGATGCGATTGCGGTGATCCGTCAAGCTGCTGAGGGATTGAATTATATTCACGAGAAAGGACTCGTACACCGCGATATCAAACCGGAAAACATCAAACTCACCGAAGACAATTGCGTCAAGATTCTCGATTTGGGTTTGGCACGGATCTTCGACGAAACAATCACCGTGACCGACGCGGTGATGGGCACGCCCGCGTTCATGTCGCCCGAACAACTTAAGAGCACCCACGACGTGGATATCCGCACTGATATTTACGCGTTGGGAGCGACATTGTTCTACTTGTTGAGCGGACATCATGCGTTTCAAGGTCCGAACGACTCGCACATTTACGCCATCATTGCCCGCCATCACGAAGGACGTCCGCAAGACTTGGAGGAATTCTGCCCAGACTTGACCGGGTGGGTGCATGAACTCGTCCACAAGATGATCGCCTTGAAGGCTGACGATCGGTTCGAAGACCCCGCGACCCTGATCAAGTTCATCGACGCCAGTCTGCAATGCGGCGATACCCAACCGAATGTCAATTCTCCAGAGACCGCGCAAATCGACGTCGGTTGGCAGTCGAGTTCTGAACCACCGAGCCAGGGAACCGGTCATCCCCGGTCGGAGAATCTCCCGCCGCAGTCTAGCGATGCGAACCGTCAACCGACGGTCAATGCGGTTGAGATCGAATTCATCGCTGTTCCCGCTGGGACTTTCCAGGCCGGATGTTCCGTAGACTCTGCTCGTCAGATGGTGTCACGGTTGGCGATTTCCAATGTCGAGAAAGCGGTGACTTGGCTGAGCTCTCAACCGCCAACCACTGTCCAGACCGATGCGTTTCGCATTTCACGCTGTCCGATCACGAATGCCCAATACGCCGAATACGTTAACGCCACCGGTGCGTCGCCACCGTCGCATTGGCCGGGGACACAGCCCCAGCAAGATGACCGAAATAAGCCAGTGACCCACATCAGTCGCCTCGATGCCGAAGCTTTTTGCAAGTGGGCCGGTCATCGTTTGCCCACACGATTTGAATGGGAGAAGGCCGCCCGAGGCACCGATGGCCGAGCATATCCGTGGGGGAATGATTTCGATCCGTCACGCTGTCAATGTGCGGAGAACCAGGCCGATGGCGTCGTCGAAGTCGATCGCTTTGTCGAAGGTGCCAGCCCGTACGGTTTGCTTCAAGCGTGTGGCAATGTTTGGGAGTGGATTGCGGAGGAACCGGGTCAACCGGCGACATTGCGAGGCGGATCTTTTGCGTCCACTTGTCGAGTTTATGGGGCTACCTCGACGCCGATGAAGTCGGAGCCTTCACTACAACATCCCGAGTTTGGTTTTCGAGTGGTTGCTGGTCGACAGCCGCCAACACCGCGACCATCACAACAGGCGGTAAACCCCATTTCGACGCCCCCAACGTCAATTCGAGTCGCCGAGCCCAGATCATCTTCCAGCCCTTCACAGGGGCAATCACTTCGATCACGTTGCCGAGAAGCGTTGGCGGGCGAATTGATCCGCATTCCTGCCGGCCCGTTCACGCAGGGAGTTTCAGCGCAAGCACTGCAACCGTTGGCTGCCCAAATCGGGTTGAACGCGGTGAGTCAAGCACAATTGGTTGGTTCCGGTCCGCAATCGCTTTCCGTTGGCGAATACCGCATTGCACGCACATGCGTGACCAACGAGCAGTACCAGATGTTTCTCGAAGACACCGGTCGCACGCCACCTGCGAACTGGGGCACTCGCGATGCCGATTGGTCGCGTCGCCCCGTCGCAGGCATTACCTGGAACGATGCCGACGCGTTCTGCCGTTGGGTCGGATTTCGCCTGCCGACGATTCCAGAATGGGAAAAAGCCGCTCGCGGGATCAACGACAATCGATTGTATCCCTGGGGCGATCAATTCCGAGCGACGCATTGCAACGGTGCCGAAGCCAGTCGTGGCGGAACGATGCCAGTGGATACATTGGCAGACGGGAAGAGCCCGTTCGGTCTGTACCATGCGGTCGGAAATGTTTTCGAATGGCTGGCCGAACCGAATGGCATCATGTACCCCTTGCGTGGCGGCAGCTTTCAAGTTTCTTGCAGCTTGTACGGCTTGATTCCGTTCGCAATGTGGGCAAACCCCGGTCACTCCGAGCCTTCTTTCGGCCTACGAATCGCTGCCGATTAAGCCGTCCATCGTGCCGCAGCATCATGCCGTGAACTCGCGAAAACGGAACACATGGGGTTTCGCGTCTTGAATGCACATCGCAGGTCGTAATACGGTCTAGTCGTCTTGTTGAGTCGCGAGTTTCGGATTTTCAGAAAGATCTTCGCTAGGCATTTGACGGACGCGAATATCCCGCTGCGGCACCGCGATCTCGATGTTTTCTTCACGGAAGCGTTCCAGGATTTGCGTGCGGATTTCGTTGATCAGGTCAACACGACCATCGAAACTTCCGAGGTAGGCAATCACTGCGAAGTCTAAAGTGCTCTCGCCGAAACCATCGAAATTGACCATGGGGCCCGGCTCTTCCAGAACCTTTTCGTGTTCGCTGAGGATTTCCAGAAGGATGGCTCGCACTTGTCGCGGATCGGAATTCCGAGCCACTCCCACTTTGATGACCACGCGGTTGAGCTGCCCTGAAAGCGTCCAGTTCAGCACGCGGCCGGTGATGAGATCTTTGTTGGGAATCAGGTAGTCTTGCTGATCCCAGTTTCGGACGGTTGTCGCCCGAATTTGCACGCGAGTGACGGTGCCGGTGACGCCATCGAATGTCACAATATCGCCAACACGAACCGGACGCTCGAAAAGCAGTAACACGCCAGAAACGAAGTTGGCCACTAATTCTTGGAGACCAAACCCAAGTCCGACGGACAAAGCCGCCACCAACCATTGCACCTTCGACCAACCGATTCCCACGATCGAAAAGGCGGTTCCGACGGCAATCGCTAGCAAGATGTAGCGAATGATCGTGCTTAGGGCATAGCGGGCACCGGCATCGAGCGACGCCATGCGGAGTGATCCAACTTCGATCAGCCCCGGAATGTTCCGGCTCAGTTGGAATGCAATCAAGACGATCAGCACCGCTAATAACAAGTCGGCAATTGTCACCACATCCAGGCCAACGGAATCACCGATGCTCGCGGCGGAGAAGGGGCCGTCCGCGGACCAAATCGGATGGATCAGCACATCGCGATAACCCGGTAGAACGTTGAGCCAAATCAGCCAGATTCCCGCTACCGCACTCACCGCGAGAAAGACTTTCAACAACTGGCGGGTTTGACGATTGACCATCGGAAGGTCAATTGGTTCGTCGACGGTTTTGTCGGCATCGTTGTGAGGCGAGTACTCCGTTTGAGCAAGCTCGGTTGGCGGCGTCTTATTCTTGCGGGCGGCTTGCAGTGCTAACTGTCCACGAACCAACCACAACCAACGAGCCGCCAACCCATGCAGCACAAGCATTCCCAAGCCAAGACATGCCGTCGCGAAAATTCGCATCGAAAGCTGCACGGCGGTGAAATGGAAACCCAGGAACGAGAGACCAGCCACGAATAATGGCAACGCAACCGCAAACGCATAGCTGATTCTCACCAACAGCGAACGCTCGAACGTAGCTGCTGGTGGAGCCTCGGCATTCAACTTTTGCAATGCCCGTCTCAAGAAGACAGCCAATAGCAACATGCCCGCGATAAATACCAACCGGCCCAAACTGTCGATTCGGATCAAGTCGCCTTCGAATCGAATATGACCATAGGCGAACGCTAGCGGTACGAGACTCAACGTTAGCCAATAGAGATTTCGCCGGGCGATCGATCGTCGGGCGAATGTCCAACGAAAATGGGCTTCGGCCAAACCGTTGTTGCCGAGGATTCGCCGCGTCAGTTCCAAGGCCACATACACGACACCGGCGAACATTAAACCGGCCCCCACTGCCCGTGTGAACTCCGCAGCCGTTGGCGAATAAGTCAAACACCAACCGATTCCGAACACTAAGCTCGGCCACAACCATGTGAGCAAAACCGTCAACCAACACGCTTGCAACGTGATGCGAAACGGGACCAGAACACTCCGCGCAGCTTGCTGACCCAGCTCCCGCAAACGCGACTGCATTCGTGACCGCCCAACCGCTAGCACAGCAAAGACGATCAATGACGACAAACACAAAAACGTGCGAGTCCAAATGACTTCCCACGTATCTGCAAGCACGCGACGCCAATTGCTCGGTGAAGCAAACCAAGCGAAACTATCCAAAGAGTTGCGGAGACTTTGCCAACCGAACACACCTCGCGCTCGCACCCACATCAAATGTTCGGCAACGAGTTCGGTGACACGCTCCGTCGAGTTGTGCAACTCTTGTTCGTTGGCATTGACGTCGATCAGAAGATCGAAATAGGCGGTGTAGTCGGCTTCTAAATCCTGCAAGAGTTGTCGTTGAGTGGCAAGCAATTCTTTGCCAGTCTCGATAAACGCCTCGGAAGTGTCTTCAGACTGAGCAAGCGAAGCCAGTTCGTCGGAAGTGTCGTCGAGTTGTGATTTGCGGTTGCGAACATCAGCCAGTTGAAACCGAACTTCCGCGATGTTGCTGCGACGCAAATCCATTGAACGTTCGAGATCGCTCATCCGTGGCATCTGGCTTTTCGCTTGTAACAACAAGTCCCCCGAATAGGCGGCCATACCGGGCAATTTGAGTTTCTCGGTGACCTCTGTTTCGATCTCATGAGCCCGGTCCACCCGCTTCCGTGATTGTTGAAGCTCTTGATCGGCCTGCTGAATGCGGGCAACCAAACCTGCCGATCCGATCCGCATTTCCGCCAGCCGAACATTCTCTTCCGCAATGGGACGCAACTGGGGCTGCGTTTTCTCTGCTGCTGCTAACGCTTGCTTGGCTTGTTCCAATGCCTCGGCGAGACGTTTTTGATCCAAAAGTTCGCTTAGCGTCGCGACTTGTCTTTCCAAATCAGCCACTTCACGAGCGGCAAGTTGCTGCCGGAGATCGAGTAACTCCGTCGTCGCATGATAGGCGGGAAGTTCCGCGTCGAGTGCTTCGAGCTTCCGTTTTTCTGCTAACTGGGTTGCTCGTTGAAGTATCGCGGTTGCCTGGGCCAACTCGGGAGACGTTCCGGGAGCCGGAGACGTTTGGAGGGCTTCCTCGAGTTTCGCGATCCGGTCGTTGGCCGACTTACGGATGTCTGCCGCCGCGGTTCGTCGATCATCCCGGCGGGCCGGATCTTTCTTGAGGTCTTCCAGTTTCGACTTGGCTTCGTTCAGTGTTTGCCGAGTTGTTGACAACAACTGATCCAACTCCGAGATTCCAGCCGTCGACGGTATTTCGAGGTCGGTTGTCGAATCGGGCTGTGCAAGTTTTTCTTGGAGTCGTTTGAGTTCCGTCGGGGCATCGGCCTGCAACTTTTTCCAGCCGGCGGCATCACGCGTGAGCTGATCGGCCAATTCGATTTGCGTGGCGGCATCCTCATAGATTTTGAGAACCTTCGCCTTCTCGTCATCAGCGAGCGACGACGCCTCGATGAGTTTTAGACGACGCGAAATAAAATCGGTCGTGAGTTCCTCACGCTGCGAAGGCTCCGTTTCGGCACTGTCCGCCTCGGATTGTGCCTGTAACGGAACGGCTTCGCCCAATACGAAGCCGCAGGCAAGAACGAGAGGAATCAGATTCCGCAGCATGATAATAATCTCAGTCGACTGCTGACCCTGGAACGGACGCCATGATCGCCCGTATTCAAGCTCAGTCTAACGCCTACGAAGATTTTCCTCAGCCGCACATCGTCGGATTCCCGCAACGCGAAGAAAGCGAGCCCGAATGGGACTTCCGCCAGCGGGTCGCTTCGTCTGTATTGCACACGGAAACTGCAATTCCGCGGACGTTACTGAAAATCCCGGATGGCTCGGAAGATACCGGCCCATGTGAATTCGCTGGCAACCGTTGCGATGGGCAGACCGATTTCCTCGGCGGCCTCTGCGGTGACCGGGCTGATCGCCGCAAGTCGAGTTTTTGCTCCCAGATGCCGAGCCGCGGTTTCCCCAATGAAGCTCCGCAAATTACGGGCGATCGACGGACTGCTCAGTCCGATCCAATCGACTTCACCGGCATCCAATAACGATTGTTCGAATTCGGGTAGGGCAGTCGCGTCGTGGTTGTGATAGACAACGAGTTTTTCGACGGTTGTTCCGCCGGCCGTGAGTTCGTCGATCAACACATCCCGGCCGCGATTTGCACCCGCCCAAAGCACCCGTTGCCCGGCGGTCAGCGGCTTGAGCAACTCCGCGAGCGCCTCGGCCCGGTATTCCTCCGGTACGACATCCGCCCGCAAATGGTAACTCTCCAAACTCGCAGCGGTCGACGGCCCGATCGCCGCGAACTTGAGATGGGCCAACCGGCGGGCATCATGACCCGTCTGCCAAAGCCGATCGAGCAACGACTGCACACCATTGGAACTCGTGAAGATCAACCAATCGAACTCGTCAATCCGCTCCAATGTGGCGTCGACAGCATCCCAATCGTCCGGGGGCGAAATCTCGATTGTCGGCAACAGCAATGGTCGCCCGCCGAGTTCGAGACATTGTTGAATTTGGTCGTCTGTTTGCCCGATGGGTCGCGTGATGCCGATCGTCTTGCCGAATAATGGTTTCTTCTCGAACCAGGCAATTTGTTCGCGTTGAGCGACACACTCGCCAACGATGATCAACGACGGTGCCTGTAACTTCGCTGCTGCAACTTCGACGGGCAAGTCTTGCAGCGACGCGGTCACTGTGCGTTGCAAGGACGTGGTCGCGCGACTGATCACGCACGCGGGAGTGGCTGGGTCTTTACCCGCTTCAATCAACGCACTGGCAATCTGTGGCAAGCGATGCAGACCCATGTAGAACACAAGTGTTCCACGAAAGGCAGCGAGTTGATTGTAGTCCAACGACGATTCAAACTTCGTCGGGTCTTCATGACCGGTGATGAACGCCACGGCCGACGCGAAATTGCGGTGCGTCAAAGAGATGCCGGCGTATTCGCCTGCCGCGACGGCTGCGGTGACTCCCGGCACAACCTCAAACGGAATGCCTTCCGCTGCCAATGCCGCCGCTTCTTCGCTACCACGCCCGAAGATAAACGGATCACCACCCTTAAGCCGGACCACCGTCTGACCGGCTTTGGCCGCTGCAATCAAGCGTTGATTGATTTCTTCTTGATCAATCCTTCGGCCGTCCGGCCCCATCGCGCGACTGGTTCGTTCGGCCGTCGCTTGGGAGTGTCGCAAGATGAGCGGATTGACCAGGCCGTCATATAGCACGACATCCGCTCGACGCAAACATTCCACGCCACGCAGCGAAATCAAACCCGGATCACCCGAGCCGGCTCCGACGAGATAAACAGTACCGAAGTTGGACATGAATATAGGGTCTAGGGGTTCCAGGAACGGTCGTTATTTCACAGGCACCCACTCATCAATTTTTCGATCTTTGTTCTTTGAGATAAGATTTCCCCACCGGTACAAACGACCCTCCTGAAATTGCCAATGTGTCACCTGTCCTCCATCTTTCTGAATAAGTACGTAGTAGCCCTGAGGACACCATGACCATGCTCCATTCCAGTCTTCAAACCCAATGTTTACAAAGGTCCCATCACGATCAAAGCGGACGCCGTTCTGATTCGGCGATTTTGCTGGAACCCAATGGCCTACGATGGCAAATGGGTCATCGTTCTGCCAATTCTTGGGTATAGAATCGATTTTCTCTTTTAATGATTTGACCGTTTTCTCAATTGCCGTTGCTGTCTGGAAATCGCCTATTTCCGTCGCTTTGTTGACTCGCTCCAACAGTCCAGCGAGCTGCTTAGTGAGCAGCGCCCGACGTATGTCTTCGTGCCAATCGAGAGGAATTTTCGACAATAGTGTCTCAAATGCCTTTTGTTTCGCAGCTTCCTTCTTTGAAACCCAGTCGTTTAACTTTGAATCACCAGTACTAAATCGTTCTACCCAATGCTGTTCAATCTCATCAATCGCAGCCGTGACTACATCACTGACATCATCTTTAGTTTGCGTTCGATATTTCCCAAGTTTGGCAAGCGACGCATCGATTTGCCGTCTCGCATCTGAAATTGTCACAGATGTCTTCTGATCAATGCCAGAGGCGAAACTAGTTCTCGAAATCAAGCTAACAAGAATAATGAGCTGAGTATATCGTCGCATTGTAAGTCCCGCGTCCTAGACACAGTTTTTGACAGGAAAGTGCTACGATCTACCAAGGACCGCACCTGATCGATTATCTCGGAGATTACCCCTCACGCAACGTGCAATCATCAACCTTGTCGCTGGCTGAACAATTGCAAATCCTAGCCCGTTCGCAGTTGCTTCTCCAGGGTGTCGAGGATTTGGCCAACGCTCCAAGAATCTTGGGAGACCACAAGATTTTCGGAATTGTCGAGCCAACCGGTGACGCGTTTCTCGGCGGAGATGACGGTGCTGTGGTTGCGGCCGCCGAAGAAATCGCCGATCTCGCTGTATGCCGCTGGTGTGTGTTTGCGGGCGAGGAACATCGCCAACATTCGCGGCCCGGAGAGCGAACGTTTTCGCCCAGACGACCGCAAGTCGGCACCAGTCAAATTGAAGAACTTCGCAACGGCGGCTTCAATATCCGCAAGACTGACAACCCGAGTGCAGTCACGTTCCAAGTCGGCTAATGCCGTGCGTGCGAACGACAGCGAAAACGTTTGCCCAGGATTCAACCGGGCGTGTGTCGCCAGAATGTTGATCGCACCTTGTCCTTCACGCACATTCTGGAAGCGATTGGCAATCCAGGTGAGTGCGGGCGGGGTAATGGTCAACCCGAGTCGTTCGGCTTGTCGCTTGAGAATCTTCTCGCGTGCGGATACGTCCGGCGTATCAAGCTTGCACAGCAAACCCGCGACACAGCGAGAGACCAATTCGTCACTCAACTTCGTCAGCAAGTGTGGATGCCGATCGGCCGTCAACACGATCTGCTTGCCCTGGGATTCAAGTTGCCGAAAGGTGTGCAGCAGCTCTTCCGCCACGCCCTTCTTGCCATTGAAGAAGTCGAAGTCGTCGAGCAGCAACAGGTCCACACCCCGGAATCGCTGCCGAAAACCCGGCGTACTCCGATTGCGTAATGCGGTCGTGAAGTAATTCGTGAACGCTTCCGAAGTCAGGAACAAAGTCCGGGCTTTCGGATGACATCGCTTGAACTCGCGGGCGATTCCTTCGAGCAAATGCGTTTTGCCGACGCCGACTCCACCGTAGAGAATAACGGGGTTCCCGACGGTGCCAGGTCGTTGACAGACTTCGCGAGCCGCAGTCGTGGCTAACAAATTGCCGGCACAACTCACGAAGTCGTCCAGCGATGAAAACCGGCGGTTGCGTTGCGAAGTGGAATCGGATTCGGGATCGAGTGTTTCCCGATCGTCGACCGTTTCTCTGTCCGGCTTTGCAACTGTTAACCGTTCGGTTTTCGACGGTGACGGTTCACTCGGTGCGGTCGAGACCACGTTCGCCGCCGACGGTGACGCCAACGTGAACCGGGTTTCCCCATGCGGACCAAGTACGTCTCGTACGGTTTGCACGATGACGGTACGGAAGTCTTTCTGGACCCACCGAAGCAAAAACGGGCTGACCGCGCTGACCGTGACGACGCTGCCTTCGACAGCAAGCTTCGCACCGGCTTTGAAACAACGGTTGTAGCTCCGCGGCCCTAACCGTTTTGCCAACTCGTGCTGAATTTGTTCGACGATATTCGTCAATGACGATGTTGCTTCCGTCTCTTGCTCACGATGCAAGCGTAGACCTTCCTCCGGTTCCGCCCCGGTTGATGTCGGCTCGCACTCGGCTGAATTTGCTTTCAGCGCATGAGACGGCTGTTCGTCGTGTGTTTGTCCCTGTTCGGGCAGCATCTTGCGACCCCCAACGCCCCAACCAATCGGGCTTGCTTTACACGGATGCTAGCGCAATCCGACCTGTCGGTTCGAGACGGAACCACAGATGAAAGCCCGATTCAGCGGGGATGCTGCGTGTATCTGGAAGGACGTGAAGATGAACCGTTTGTGAAGTTGTCGTGTCTCGTCCGATGAAGAGGAAACACCGTCGGATTCTCATTCGAGCCTGTCGTGGCTGTTTTCTATTGGCGAGAGGCACCAGGCCAATAAAAAATTACCGCAAAGGTCGACGGAGAGATTCGAGACAATTATGAACGGTTGATGAACTTCGCGTCTGACTCACTCATGTGTCAGATACTATCCGACAGGGAATCACTGTCAAATAACAATTCCTGGCTTTCGCCCGTCCGGGGTAGCGAGTCTCTCCGAAGGTCCGTTTTCTCTTGAAGATGAGCGCAGGTAGGAGATGTCGACTTTTTCAAATAGGCGGTTCACGGGATTCAATTATCGTTCACAACCTGTCGATGACGTACGGATTTTGACGAGTGCTCCACCGAAGTCTCCTGCGATTCGGCCGCAGTTGTTGCGTTTTCGATACGCGATGAAACTGGCCATGCCGATTCGGTTTGCTCTGCGGGTTCAAGTGGAACCAATCCCTGTTGCGAATTGGCATCATGACCGCTCGGGCGAAACACGAGGAATCGGCAGAGTAGGAAGTTAGACGCCATCCCGGCGATTACACCCAGCAACGCCGCTTGCAACGGTTCCGACGCGAAGTACGCACTCCCCAGACACAAACTGCTCCGGGTGGCCCAATTGATCAGCCCGCCGAACAAACAGCTTCCGCAGAAAGCGGCATACTGCCTCAACCACGGTCTTCGTTGCGTGTTTCGGAACGTGATCAGCCGGTTGCCCAGGTAATTCCACGTCATGGCGGTCCAAATTGCCAACACCGCCGCCGCTGGCACCGGCAACCAAGACAGCAAAACGCGAAACATCGACAAATCGACCGCAACACCCGTCAATCCCACGCACCCGAACAGAACAAACCAAATCAGATTGGGAAATCGAAACTCGTACAGTTTCCGGAGATGTCGTAGATAATTGATCTGCTCACGAAGGTTCAGTTTGCTCTCACCGTGCGTGCGATCGGCGAATTGAATCGGTACTTCCACCACCGATCGACACCGACATTTCACAATCAGTTCCAAACCGATCTTCCACCCGATCGGATCAAGGTCGGCGGCTTGTTCAAACGTCTCCCTTCGCAGAGCGAAGAAACCCGCCATCGGATCTTGAACTTTGGTCAGCGGGCGAGCCAACAGCGTGGCGACTTTCGAGTTCAGCCATCGAAAAACGCCCCACTCGGCATCGGTTCCGCCACCGGGCACATACCGGCTACCGACAACAAAATCCGCAGGGGACTCTGCATCACACACCATCCGGTACAACGCGGGGATTTGCTCCGGCGGATGCGACAAGTCCGCATCCATACACATGAGTACTTTGCCGCGGGCCTGTTGCATTCCCGCAACGACGGCACTCGCCAATCCCCGTTCTTCGGTCCGGACGATAAGTCGTAGCGGAAAATCGACTGCCAGCTCTTTGCAGACCATCGGGGTGGCGTCGCGACTGTTGTCGTCGACGATCAGAATCTCGGTCGTGATTCCCGCCGTCGTCGTTGCATGGGCAATTCGCGTCACTAACTCGGGAAGATTGGCAGCTTCCTGAAGTGTCGGCACAACTATCGTGAGATCGCACATGAGCGGCCTATTTGTTTCCAAAGGTTAGCGCCAAACCTCGTCGGCGCAAGCCTATCTTAGCAGTTCGGCCACACGTCCTCGAATCCGTCACCACAGGTGTGAAAGAAAATCTGCCGACGAGAATTGGAATGATGAGTCGACGAATCTCATGACTGACGTAAGAGATCCGTCGCAACTCAAAACAGAAGGCAAATCGAGTGCCGCAAACTCACCTGGCCGACACAACCGTGAAAATCCGGTTTTTTATTCCAAATTACCTATCTTCCGCTTGCGACTGATGAAATGCACGGGCATGATGACTTGGCCTTGGCAACAAGGTGATACAAACTGAGTCCGACCGATTGCAGTCATGTAACCTAGCGGGGACACAACCCACTCTCAGTTGCGGGCCAGAGAAATGGGTTCGTCACACTGCTTCGGTCCAAAACTTGCCTTGGACTTCGACCGGCCACACTCTCTCTCAACTTCATCGAACTCCCACACTCGATGATGTCGTGGCGATCAGAGTCTCTATTCTGTCGTGAAGGAACCGTAATCTGATGACGCCTTCCCCAGTCATTCTGACCCGCGACCCCTCATTCGCTAACCAACTTCTCACTTGGTTGGCAACTCGTTTTTCGACGGCTGCCACCGTCGTCGAAGATCGTTCAACCGCTTACACGTTGTTGTCCCGTTCGCAGTGTGCGACGGTTTTTCTCGATGTTCGCGCGGGCGATTTCGCCCCGGAAGCCGCCGCCTTTCTCCGTGAAGTCATCGACGGAGAACTCGCAGCTTTGAATCTTGTTACTGTCGGTGCCAACGCCTGCCCGGTCGAGTTGGTCGGCGTGATCGACTTGCTTAGCCAACTGCATCTCCATACCGAAAACTGTTGGAGCGACGAAGACGTTCACAATCAACTCCGAGACGTGCTGAACGCTTCGCACGCGCGACCGGTGCCACGACGGTTTACAGTCGATGCGGGCAACGTTGCCATTTCGACGTATACACCGTCGCTGTTTCCCGTGCTGGAAAATGTCAGCCGCGTGAGTCAACACAATGTGACGTTGCTGATCGTCGGTGCAACAGGCACCGGCAAAACCACGTTGGCAAAGTTCATCCACATGCTGTCGCCACGACGCGACCGTCCGTTTCAAACGCTCGCGTGTGGAGCGTTGCCGGGCGACTTGATCGAAAGCGAACTCTTTGGCCACTCACGCGGGGCCTTCACAGGAGCGGATCGCAACAAGATCGGCCGGTTCCAGGCAGCGGGTACGGGCACGCTGTTGTTGGATGAAATCGACGTGCTCGATCCGAAACAACAAGCCAAGTTGCTCCGTGTGATCGAGACCGGCGAATACGAAATGGTCGGCTCGACCGAGACGAAACACTCCGATGCCCGATTGATCGTCGCTTCCAACGTGAACTTGGAATCGCTGACGCAGAACTCCCAGTTTCGGGCCGACTTGTATTATCGGTTGAACGTGCTGGAATTTCCGCTGCCGTGTCTGAAAGATCGCCCATTAGACGTTATCCCGATGGTGCAGTCTTTTGTGAGTGAGTTCTGCGAGCAACATGGCATCGCCATTAATACCATCCACGAAGACTTTATCGAGGCGATTAAACGCTACACCTGGCCGGGGAACATTCGGGAGTTGAAGAACCACATCCGTCGCGCGGTTCTGCTGTGCGAATCGGATATGCTCACGGTCAACGATCTTTCGCCAGTCATCATTCGAGCCCAGTTTAGCGAGCCCGAATCGGATGAATCACCAGCCACTCGGAAGTCCAATGGTTGGAGCTTATCCGACCGTGTCGCTCAGAGTGAACGCGAAATGCTGATCGAAGCCCTCCGCGCCCATAACGATAACCGCACCGCCACCGCAAAAGCCCTCGGCCTGAGCCGCGTGGGTCTCTACAAGAAACTCCGCCGCTTCGGACTCGTCAAAAAATCCGCCACCAGCTCAAAGTAACGCTTTGCAAGGTCCGATTTTCCGAAGTCGCGGTCGTGAAAAGTTGGTGGCCCGCCCATCACTCGGGGTAGGGACGGGCCCGCGAGGTTGGAAAGTCGAATCATGTCCACGCAAAGCCGTGGACATGCCACCCCTCAAACAGCTACGAAGTTCGCCCTCAACTCTCCCCCCTAATTCCTAACTCCCAACCCCCAAACCCCAACCCCTAATTCAACGGTTGAGCACTCCGTAGATACGCGAACAAATTGCGAATCTCTTCGTTCGAAAGCGACTTCAACAATCCTTCGGGCATCAGGCTTTTGGGTTGTTTGATCATCTCGACGATCTGGTCACGTTCGATGGTGACCGATTGCCCGTCGACGCCCCGTAGCACGACGACGCGGTTATCCTGATCGAATAGGAACCCGCTGGCGGTGCGACCGTCGTCGGTGAGCACGAGATACGACTCAAACCCTTCGCGAATTTCCGCACTCGGGTTGACCACGTTGAGCAGAATTCGCAGGGTGTCGTCGCGGTTGTAAGTGGTGAGTGCCGGGCCGATGCGGCCGCCTTCGCCGAACAAGATATGACACTTCCCACAACTTGTGGTGTAGAGTTTCTTGCCGGCGTACGGATCACCGCCTTGATCTTCGAGAATGGCCGCCAGTTCCGCGATCCGGGCTTGCATCTGCGCGTCACTCGCTCCCTTCAAGCTTGGCCAAATCGACTTGATGTCTGCCGCCAGTTTGTCGTCACGATGTAGCGTCATTCGGCGAACCAAATCAGGTGAGACGGACTCAGCGGAAATTTTGTCATCAGCAATGGCGTCGACCAACATCTTCGCCCACACCGATCGACTGGCGAGCAAACCCTGAGCGGCGGTTTGCACGGGTTCGGTAAAACTCTCGTATATGGCGAGCACATCGCGACCGATACGCTGATCAGCATACCGAGGCAACGCCGCCAGGACGGTTTGTTGGTATTCTTCGTGCTTGACTGTTTTCAGAGAGTCGAGCAACACGGGCACGGATGTCGGTTGATCGGTTTCGCCGAAGATGCGAGCCAACTCGATGCGTTCCGCCGTTGGCGTCTTTGCGTCAGCAATGCGTTTGAGTGCCGTGTTGACCGCGGACTCGTCACCTAATCGCACATTGAGGGCGAGCGAACCACCGCCTGCGGTTGCAATCGCTTTGGTCAACTCCTCCGGCAACCCACTGAGCGAACGGCCTTCAAAGGCTTCTTCGAAACCGACGAGCAACTTCGCAGTCGCGTCTTTGTCGGGAGCAAACCCGAACAACTCGGCACAAGTGAGCAAATCGCTCCGCTTGCCCGCTGCCGCATAGCGTTGCATCAAACGACCGGCGAGCACATTCTTCACCAGCGGTCGCGACCACACTGCTTCGTCGGCGAACATCCCGACCACCGCTTCCCGGTCGCCTTCCGCATGGTTCTCGATCGCCCACCACAACAACAGTGGAACGTGGGGATCGCTTTCGTCTTCGTCGTGTTGAATCAACTGCGTGACAATTCGCAAGCAATTCTCGGCGGACAATCGACGTGCCGAGCACGCGAGTTGACTGCGAACTTCCACGTTCGTTTCGTTCTTCGCCAGTTCCGCCAACGCATACGCGACTTGCGTGCTCACGCTGTGATCGTCACACGCCAACCGTGCCGCCCACAATCGCACGTAGGGACTAGAGTGCTTAAATGCCTTCAGCAATGTCGCATCATCCAGTCCGGCCGTTTGATGCAAGGCCCATAAACATTCCAAACCGAAGTCGGTGTTGTCGCCTTCGATTCCCTGACTCAAGAGCGGAACAATCGATTTGTCCTTGCGATCCCCCAACAACCGCAACGCCTCTCGACGGAACCATTTCGACGGATGCTTCAACGTCTCGACCAGTTGCTCCGACGAAAGTTTACCGAGGTTTGTCGTGGGATACCCTTCGTAATCAGCGGCACGCAGACGATAGACCCGACCGTTAGATTTATCGATCTGGCCGGAGAAGTGTTCGCGATGGCTGATTTGCGGTTCGTAGAAATCGGCGAAGTAAATGGAACCGTCGGGACCGACTTTGATATCCACCGGACGGAATTGTCGATCGGTTGTCGTGACGGGGTGGCCGACGTCTTTCGTTTCGAAGGTCGAACCAAGTGACGAGAAATCGCTCCGCACGAGTCGCCCTTGCATCGGCTCAATACCGAACAAGTTGCCGTGGTATTGTTCGGGGAGTGCGGTGTCTTCGTAGATCACAAAGTTGTGCGTGAAACGCGGCACGCTGTGGTGTTTGATGTGCTCGAAATATCCGAAGGTAAACGGATTGGACAACGGCCCATGTTTGCCGAAGCCCTTGCGATAGTAACCACCCTGCACATAGTGAAAGCCCCGCGTGTCGCCGCCGTTGTGACCGGAGAACGTGCGGCCGCGGGCATCAATCTCCACGCCAAACGTGTTGCCACCGCCTTCGGCGAAGATTTCGTAAATGCGTTGTTCGGGGTGATACCGCCAGATGAGTTGCCCCATCGAATGCGTGACGTCTTTGCTTCCCGGCTTCTTGATGTGCCCACTAACGGTGCTTCCTTGGCCGGCGTAGATCCAACCGTCGGGTCCCCACGTCAGGCTGTTGGCGACGGAGTGCGTATCTTCCATGCCGAAGCCTTCGAGGTGCACTTCGGGATCGCCATCGGGAATGTCGTCGTGATTTTTGTCAGGGTAGAATAAGAGGTACGGCGGGTTCACCACCCACACACCGCCACGACCGACGAGACATGACGAGGCGATGTTCAAACCGTCCACAAAGGTTTTGTGTTTGTCGAATTTCCCATCGCCGTCGGTGTCTTCGTGAATCGTGATTTTGTCCGCGCCTTTGGGACCGTGTGGTGGCGGTTCGGGAACTTTGTCGTATACGCTCCGCCAGAATTTGTCCTTGCTAAGCAGCTTCAAACCTTCCGGATAAGGATACTGCAAATACTGAATGACCCACATCCGCCCGCGTTCGTCGAACGTCATGTTTAACGGCTGCCGGACATCGGGTTCAGCGAGTAGCAGATCGATCGCAAGATCATCCGGCGTGGTGAAAGTTTCGACGGCTTTCTCGGGTGGAATGGCCCCGGAGCGTTGAGCCGTCTTGAGGGCATCACCCAGACTCATGACCCGCCAGAAAATCGCGGTCGTAGTGAGTGCTGCCGGTCCGTCTTTCCAAGCGGCATCGTCACCGGTGTGGAACTCCCATTGCCCGTTGAGAGCAATACCTTGGTCCCCCGACAGCAACACCGGTGCCTGACCCAAGAACCCGCCGTGGCCGTCTTTGTCGTAGACCTTGATCGCCAGGAGATTATCTTTGCCCGGCAACATCGCGGAAGCGGAAACCTTGTGCCGGGGATTTTCGGCACTGCCATCCGTGTAGTTTGGAGGAAACCCACCGGCCCCACCGATTCGCTTGCCGTTCAAGAACACTTCGTGCACATCGCCGACTTCGGAAACAAGCAGCTCGACGTCACGACTTTTCCAAGAACTTGGGATCGTCACCCAACACCGATACCACGCGAAACCGTCGTATTCGCCGAGCGTCTGCGGTGCGTTTTCTTCCCACGCGCCGGGAACGGTGAGGTGCGTCCATTCGGCTTTTCCATCGGCGGCGTGCAGCGGTGAAAATGGAAGCCAAATTAGAGAGAGTAACAAGCCAAATCGAAACCAAGAGGATTGCATCAGGTCGAAATTCTTTGTGGAAGGTTAAAGGCGAGCGCAATCATGCCATTCCGCAAGGCGGGGTGATGGCCTGATTGGTCAATTTCGTTCACCGACCAAGGGCCCAGTCGATGCCGTTCTTAAAAAACGTGTTGAATGCGGGTTGATCGAAATCTTGAATATGTCCAAGAGCCGTATAGAACACGCGGCCGCCGTGTTTGGTCTCGTTCACCCAGGCGACGGGTTCAGGTTCCTGGTCGGGAATTTGACCGAGCAGCAACGGGGTCGCGGAACTGGCCAATGGACTGACTTTGTATAACGAACCGAACCCTTGAATCTTTGTCACATCGACGCCATCGAGAATCGGATGATCTTCCGCACCGGCGGGTATGCTGATCTCGACACGCGGACCGTTTCCGTAATGATTCGTGTAGTTCCCGCCGAGGATCTCCCGATCAAACTCCGGCCAGACCGCGTGTCCTTCCCCCGGTTCCGCATTTCGCAACGCGAACGCATGACTCGCCGTGCGAATGCCAATGACTGGTTTCCCACTTTCAATGAACTCTCGAATGCGGGCGAGTTGTTTCGTGGGTAACGCCCGTCGTCGCACACTGACCAGCACCGCGTCGGCATGTTCCAACGCTTCCAAGCCGGGCATGTCATCGCGATCGGTTTCGTTGGCGTGAACCAGTTCGAAGGCGTAGTCTTTGCCGAGTTGTTCCATCACGAACTTCGGCAGCGTTTCGTTCGTGCGATATTCTTGTTCGCCCATCACGACGACCAATCGCGGCCGTTTGTCTTCGGTGAACCGGAATGGCCGGCCGCCGAGAAATTGATCACTCGTGACCGTCGGAGCCACCCATTTTTCGATGTGAGCGACGATCAAGTCCGTGCCGGTAAAATGATTCACAAACGGCGATTTCGACGGGTCGTAGATGGTGTCGGTCAAATCGCGACAAAGCACCACGCGTTTGCCGTTCTGTGACATCTGTCGCAATCCGAACGGCCGACCGAGCACGCACATATTGGTGTGTACTCCGACGAGCATCACGTTGTGAATGCCTTTTTGTTCCAAAATGCTCCAAACTTCGTCGCCTTTGTCGCTGATGTAATCTTCGTCTTCGATGGTCAGCGTGTCGATTTGCCGAATCCAGGGGCGTCCCGGATTACGACCCTTCGCTTCCAAGTCGGCCAGAAACTTCTTCTTGAGTTCCGGGTCGTCGCCGTTGAGTCCGTCTTTCTGATCGAGCGGATACTCGCCTTGTTCTTCGGGTGGAATCTGGTAGCACCAACTGGTGATGTCCTTAGGCAGATTCTCCGACTTCGGCGTGTTGATCGCATGTTGTCGAGCGGGGTGGTCGGCGTAGAACTCCATGCAACCGCTGGGTGCATGAATGATTGTTCCGCCACGATTGCGAACTTTGGTCAGCAGCCGATTGATCCGCGGAGCCATTTCGACCACACGAGCCGCCGCCTTCGGCGAGGTATGCGTGTCCCAGACGTCACACACGATGACGGCCGTTTTCTCCGGTGCCCAACACGTGGACCGCGTGAGCGTGTGGAACCGCCCGCTATCCTCGGCGGTTTCCGTGCGGTAACGGAGATTCAACTCAAATGCCGCCGGGTTATTGCAATCGTCTTGCCCATTCAAGACGGCAAACGGTGGCTCCGCGGCTTGCCCGGTCACGGCGGTGCATAGCACGACAGTCAGTGGAAAAAGCCAATTTCGCATCGGCATCATCGACATCGGTAATTCTCCGCGAGAGTTCCCAACCTATCCAACAGCGCTTATTGATGAGTCTAAAGTGGTCGCACACTGAAGGGAAGGGTTTCGGCAGCCGGATTCGTTATCATGGGATTTGCGTCAGTTTTGCCCTGCGTTTCTTTGACTTTGATCGACCCCCGAAATGCCCCGCCTGTTCTTCGGCAACTTTGCGTTCGAACACGAACTGACTAACCAGCCGATCTCCAAAGCGGCTCGGCGAACCGTTAACGAGATGTGTTTGATGTGGATCGCCATCGCGAACACGGACGATGCGATTGCGTCGTGGGAGCTGGATCCGGCGGAGTTCCAAGAACTCTGGCACGCGGGTCTGCCACAACCGCGATTCGTGGAAGTCGAACCACAATGGGCGAAAAAGACCGCAGGAAATTGGGAATTCTGTCCGTGGGGCTGGTCGAGCGAAGCGCTAGAGTCGGGGGGGATGCTCGGTTTCGATCTTGACGCATCGCTAACGATGGGCGCGATGCTTGCGAACAGTCGGTTGTTTTCGCATCACTGGGAGTCGCAGTTGGGATGTGGATTACCAGGACAGCGAACGGCGCAGAACTCATTCTCGGAAATCGTGCAGGGCGTTCGCGAGTTGGGGGCACATGGCCGATGGGTGATCAAGTCGAGTTTCAGCACCGCAGCCCGCGGTCGGCAAATTGGTTCTGGACCGGAGTTTTCTGAATCACTATTCCGTTGGTGTGAAAATCAGTTGGAACATCCCTTCGCCTCTTTGGTGATCGAACCGTGGGTGAAACGCGTAGCGGAATCGGGGATTCAGTTCGACATCCCGCAACTTGGCACGGGCGAACCGCAGTGTGTGGGCATTACGCCGTTGTTGACGACACCCGATGGACGTTATCTCGGCAGCCGATTCGGTGCGGTGGATGTGTCCGATTTCGAACCAGCATTGGAACAAACCCAAGCTGCTGCCAAAGCGGCTCAAGAGGTGGGTTACTACGGTCCGCTCGGTATCGATGTGATGCAGTACCGGGATGACGAAGGCAAACTCAAATTGCGACCGCTGCAAGACATCAACGCCCGCTGGACCATGGGCCGCTTGGCACTCGGCTTCGAACGGCTACTGCAATCCGGCGAAGTCGGCACCTGGCTACATGTGCGTTGGACAACCGATGTCGACGAGTGGATGAACGCAATGCGTCGACAACTTCCCAACGGCGTACGGCTTCTACGTACATCCCCTCGCCAATTCGCGGGCAAACCCGTCCGCCACGGCAGTGTGGTGATCATCGCCCCAGATATGGAATTGCTAACTACTGCGGAAGTTTTGATCTCGTAGGTCAGGCTGTGTCTGACATTATGCGGATTGGTTCCCGATTCTTCGTCAGGCACAGCCTGACCTACGACGACTACGACGACTTCAATCGAGGAACACGAACTCACTGAGATTGAACAGATACCGACAGAGATTCTCTAAGCTGTACTCGCTTGTGTAACTTGTGAGTTCTTCACGTTCCCAGTCGGTCGGGTCGCGTTGGGTGATGAGTTGCATGGCTTGTGCGACTTGGTCGGCGAGTTCGGGCGACTCAGCCCGTAAGCGGTTCGCAAATTGTTCGGCCATTACGAGGTTGAAGCGGTTATTGAGGAGCGAAAGGGCTTGGAGCGAGGTGAGGGTTTCGGACCGTTTCGGTGTGCTCTGCGAGGAGTCGGCACAGTCAAGGGTGGTCATCCACGGGTCGGGTTGAGAGCGAACGACGAACCGGTAAATGCTACGGCGATGCGAAGCCGAGTCGGTCGGGTCGAACTTGTGATACTCGTAATGCGGCGAATGGGCGGTCTTTTCGAGATCGAACAGATAGAACCCCGGCCCACCCATCTGCGGATTCATCGCCCCGCTGACGGTGAGAATGGAATCGCGAATTTCCTCCGCTTCCAATCGCCGCCGATTCATTCGCCACAAAAATTGATTGCTGCCGTCGATCGTTGCATTGGTTTCGTCATGTCGAGACGACTGCCGATAGACGCTGCTGGTCACTATCAAACGATGCAATTGTTTGAGTGACTGTTCGCCGTCCCGAAACTCGATGGCGAGCCAATCGAGTAACTCTGGATGCGTCGGTTTCGTTCCCATGCGACCGAAGTCATTCGGGGTTGCGACGAGTCCTTGCCCGAAGTGGTATTGCCAAACCCGGTTGACGATCGAACGCCATACCAACGGGTGATTGCGATCCGTCAACCACCGTGCCAACGCCGCTCGACGGTCGGCTTCGCTAAGTTCGGAATCGAGCTGCCAATCGTGGGCGGAGTCGAGTGGTAAGACGGCGGGAACTGCAGTCGTCCCGGGACTGTTGACGTCACCGCGCTTCAACACATGAACCGCCCGCGGTTGTCCCTTCGTGGCGTGGAACTGACCCTGCGAGGGGAAGTCGATCGCTGCCGCATAGACTTTGCGACCGATTGGCAACGATTTCTGTTCTTTCGCAACGTCGGCAATGGCTTGTGCGATTTCTGTCTGTCGGTTTGCCCGCTCGGGAGTCATGATCTCGGCGAGGATCGTGTCTCGTTCGCGAATCGCCTGGGCCAGTTCTTGGCGGCGTGCGGGGTCGCTGTCGGTGGCGTATTTGCCATCAGTGAGGTTTTGCCGACGCCAACGGACGGGGGCTTCGATCGAGTCCAACGACGTCACCTTCGCATTCAGGGCTGCATTGGTGCCGTCGTCCGTGAGGACTTGCAGTTCCGCGAGTGCGAGGATGAACACCTCAGATCGCTTCGCTAGCTTGGTCGCCGTCACCCGAATCTTGCGGACGGTTCGATTGATATTTTCGATGACAATCGGTGACACGCCGGGGTTGGGAACATCGTTCGAGGTGCGATCGTCAATTGTTTGCCAATCGTCGCCCGTCGCAATCTCCACACGAAACCGCAACGGAAAACCGAACCCCGCACCAATGCCGCCAAAATCGTCATGACACGGCCGCAAGACGATTTGTGAAATGACGACGTCTTTTCCCAAATCAACTTCGACCCATTTCTCCGTATCGGGTTTGTCAGCGAGGGCACTGTGATAGCCGAACTCGGGTTCTTTGATGATCTTCGTCGCGGACTGTAATTCCGAAATCGTCGACTTCAATTCCATCAGTCGTGGACCGCCCGACTTGGTGATTTCTGCATCTAGATTCGTCTTCTGTCTTTGAAGCTCTGCGAGCTTCGAGGCGAGTTCCTGGCGGCGTTGTTCGATGCTGGGGTCGAGATCGTACACCCGCTCGGCACGATCGACGGCTGCGAACACGGCTTGCAGGCCGTAGTAATGTTCCTGCGTGATCGGGTCGAATTTGTGATTGTGACAACGGGCACACTGAACCGTCACGCTGCAAAACGTGTTGAGCGTGTTCGACACCATGTCGTCGCGATCGAGATTACGAGCGACTTTGCCATCGAGTTTGCTCTCGGGTACTTCCACATGCCCGATGAAGTCCCACGGACCGGCGGCCAGAAAACCCAATCCGAGAATGCCATCAGGTTCGCCAGGGAAGAGCACGTCGCCAGCGATTTGCTCCTCCACGAACCGCGAATACGGTTTGTCATCATTCAACGACCGCACGACATAATCCCGATACGGCCAGGCATTCGGACGGAGTTTGTCCTTGTCGTAGCCATGCGTGTCGGCATACTTCACCACATCCAACCAATGCCGGGCCCACCGCTCGCCGTATTGCGGAGAGGCCAACAACCGATCCACCAACCGCTCGTACGCCATGGGGTCGGTATCGTTCACGAACGCAGTCACCTCATCCGGCGTCGGCGGCAAACCGATGAGGTCGTAAGTCACCCGACGAATCAGCGTGCGACGATCCGCTTCCGTTGCATGAGACAAACCGCGTTGGTTCAGCGTTTGCAGAATGAACGCGTCGATCGGCGTGCGAATCCAAGCGTCATCGAGATGGGGAACCGGCGGGCGTTGAATTGGCCGGTAGGACCACCAATCGAAATCCGTCACCGCCGGTTCTTGCAGTTTGATGTCTTTCGGCCATTTGGCACCGTTAGCGATCCATGTGCGGATTGTCGCGATTTCCTTCGTCGAAAGCGCGTCGGCATCTTTCGGCATCGTCGCTTGGCCATCGGTAGGCGTAATGACATCCAGTAGGTAACTACTGTCCGGATCGCCCGGATTGATGTAGCCGCCGATCTGGGATGACTTTGCGGTCTGGAAAGAGATATCACCTTTAGAATCGTCATCGTTATGGCAACTGAGACAACGTCGTTCGAGAATCGGCGCGACTTGCTTTTGAAAGTCGATCTGCTCTTCCGCGATTGTCCCGGACGTTCCCAACGTGAACAATCCCACAGACAGCCAGAGCAATCGGACGGAACGCATGGGCGGTTTCGCTTTCTCGATATCACGTTTCAATCAATACGCGTTGATCCATGCTATCTCAAGTGGCCGGTTTTTTCAGGCGTTTCCGCAGTCGCATTCGACAAAAACCTGTCTGGCGTCGTTTTTGATTCTCTGCTAGATTTCGGGCACGGGAGGGTGTGTCCGGCGAGATACTCCTTTCGTTTCCGATGAACGGATCGACAATGGATTGTCTTCCACACCAGAGAAAGGACCAGCCATGCTCGGGGCATATCTCAATCCGGCTGAATATTTGCGGCGTTGTGCGAAAGAGTTCGAAAAGCTGGATCTCCAACAAACCAGCGACTTGGCGGATTCCATCTATCGTGCCTGGGAAGATGGCCGATTCGTGTTCATTTGCGGCAACGGCGGTAGCGGCTCGAATGCGTCGCACCTCTGTGAAGACCTCGGCAAAAGCACGTTGGACCGCAAAGACTTCACCAACGACGACGCCAAACGGCTGAAAGTGCTCAGCCTGACCGACAACACACCTTACATTCTTGCCTGGGGCAATGATGAAGGGTTCGATCGCGTGTTCGTCGAGCAACTCAAGAACTTGGCTTCGCCAGGGGATGTGTTGATCGCCATTAGTGGTAGCGGCAACAGCCCGAACATCGTCAATGCTGTCGAATGGGCCAACAAGCACAACCTGGAAACCTGGGGCATTACCGGTTATCAAGGGGGCACGTTGCAGGAAATCGGCCAACACAATCTGCATGTGCCGTTGGACGACATGGGCATGGTCGAGTCGATTCACTTGCTGGTGTTTCACTGGATTCTCAATGACGTTTACGCCCGCATCAATTCTGTCGGTCGCTACGCCGGGAAGACGCAATCCGAAGCCGCCTGAAGAGATTTTTATCGCTCTTCCTCGGAGTGATCGCGTCGTACCATCGAATAGCCGGAAGGCATGCCCACAGATTGGTGTGGGCATGAACAATCCGCATTTGAATGTCCGATCATGCCCACAGAAACGTGGGCATGCCACATTACGATGCCGGCAAGTAGGGACGTGACGATGCGGTTGTGGAAGCGGTCGGGAGTGCGTTCGCCGTCTCGACGGATGCGTACCGTCGCCCAGACCGTGTTGAGGTCAGCCGCAGAGTTGGAATCGCTCACCGACGCCGACTTGAAAGACCGTAGCCTTGCGTTGCGGTATGAAGCCCAGTGCGGCGAACCGCTGAAGAATCTCGTCACCCGAGCCGCGGGACTCGTGCGTGAGGCGGCCCGCCGACGATTGGGCATGGCACATTTCGAAGTGCAACTGCTCGGCGGATTGGCAATGGTCGACGGGGCCATTGTCGAGATGGAAACCGGCGAAGGCAAAACGCTCACATCGACCTTGCCGTTGTATCTGCACGCACTTACCGGCGAAGGCGTGCACTTGGCAACCGCCAATGATTACCTCGCCTCCCGCGATGCCGACATCATGCGACCCGTGTTCGAGTCGCTCGGACTGACCGTCGGCGTGATCACCGCACAAATGCCGCCGGGGAAACGACGGACGGGTTACGCCTGCGACATCACTTACGGCACCGCCAACGAGTTCGGTTTCGATTTCCTCAAAGATCGGCTGCAAACACTCGACCCGCTGGCCAAGAAAAGTCGCTTGCTCGACGGCGGTGAATCGCACGCGAATGTCGAATTGCAAGAACCACTCCAACGCCGATTGCACACGCTGATTCTTGACGAAGCCGACAGCATCTTGATCGACGATGCCCGCACGCCGTTGATTCTGAGTGCATTGCCAACCGCAAATCGAGCGGCCAAAGTGGCGGCGTTTCGCTGGGCAGCGGAGTTCGCACCCGAACTCACCGAACGTGAAGATTTCGAACGTGAGCCCAAAACGAAAGCGGTTCGCCTGACTGCCGATGGGCGTCATCGAGTGCGGTCCGTCATCAAACCTTCGGGGCTTGAGAGCGTCAATCAAATCGAGTTGTACGAACACATTGAACGGGCCGTCCGCGTGCTGTTGGATTACCACCGTGATCGGCAATATGTTGTGCGAGATGACGAAGTCGTGATCGTCGATGAATCAACCGGGCGGTTCGCAGAAGGACGACGCTGGCGGGACGGGATTCATCAAGCGGTCGAAGCGAAGGAACAACTGAACCTGTCCTTCCCCACGCGACACGCCGCCCAAATTACGATTCAAGACTTGATGCTGCAGTACCAGCACATCAGCGGCACGACCGGCACGGCGAGCGCATCGGCCGGGGAATTCCGGGCGGTTTACAATTTGCCGGTGGTGCGAATTCCCACAAACCGCCCTTGCCAACGCCAAGTCCTACCGGACGTGGTGTGTCGCGACGAAGAAACGAAATGGTCTGCTGTGGTGTCTGAAGTTTCCCAGTTGCACGAGCAAGGCCGACCGGTACTGATCGGCACACGGTCGATTAGCAAATCCGAGGAATTAGCCAAACGACTGCGGGCCACCGGTATCGAACCGGAAGTGTTACACGCGAAGCAACTTGATCGGGAAGCGGAGATCGTTGCGGAAGCGGGTGTTCGCGGAAAGGTCACTGTGGCAACGAACATGGCGGGGCGAGGGACAGATATTCGTCTTGGGCCTGGTGTGGCGGAACTCGGAGGACTCCACGTCATTGGCACCGAACTGCACGATTCCGCCCGCATTGATCGGCAACTCGCTGGGCGATGTGCGAGGCAGGGTGACCCCGGAAGTTTCCGGCAATTCATGGCGATCACGGATGAAATTCTCACGGAAGCGTATCGTGCGGACGCGGCTCAGATCATCGCGGAATTGCAATCTTCGCAGGACCTCACACGTGCCGGTCAGGTCCTACGTGGCAGCCAACGGATCGTGCAGTCACGCCATGCCAATGACCGCAAACGTTTGTTACACGCCATCCGCGAACGCGGCAAACTTTACGAACGAATGGGCTTCGATCCGTTCTTGGATACGCCGGATTAAGCGGAAGCGTTCGTAGGGTGCGTCACGATGCACCGCGTAACCATGTGGAATCACTGTGCGTCACGTAGGATTTCGCATTTGTAGAGCGGAAAGTGTGGCATGTCCACGGCTTTGCGTGGACATGATTCGGCGTTAATACCTCACTGGCCCATGCCCACCCCAAGCGGTGGGCATGCCACCCAACTTCGTTCGCCTTCAGCTGTTCGGAAAGAAATCACGGTGCGTCACGACGCACCCTACGGCTTAAACGAGCACGGCTCATAGAGCCGTGGCACACGTTGGGCCATTCACATCAGGATTTCTTTGGTAGAATCCAGATGTTGCGGAATTGGAGGGGATTGCCGTGACCTTGGAGTTTGATGGGGCCTGGCGTGCCCATCGGGGCGGGACGTGAACCGCCGGTTTTACGATCGAGTTCGATATTATCGTGAATCGTGACGCCGTTGTGTTTGACGGTCAGCCGAGCGGGTTCAGTGACGTCGCCGTCGTCGTTGGTGCGAGCGTTCGTAAATTCCACGTCGTACGTTTGCCAGACCAATGGCGGGAGGCACATGTTGACGTCGGGTTCTTTGATGGTGTAAACGCCGCCGCACTCGTTGTTCTTGCCTTCCAAGCCAAAGCTATCGAGGATTTGCACTTCGTAGTGATCGACCTGATAGAACCCACTGTTGCCCCGACCTTGCCCGCGACCTTTCGGTTTGTATGGGAGCAGGAATTCGAGGTGCATTGTGTAGTCGTTGAACTCGTCCTTGGTCAGGATATCGCGACCGTCGGTGTTGAGAAGATCGGTTTCGGGATCGTAACGTCCGCCGTTCCATTGATCCAAGTTTTCCGGGATGCCGTTAAACAGAAGGACCGCACCTTTGGGCGGTTGCATGCCCATCGATTTGCTTTGACGGATCGTTTTTTCGAGCGTGTGAGTTTCACCGTCGGCAGCGGTGACAGTGAGTTTCTTGCCACTCAGCTCAAGCGATTCGAACTGATCTTGCCCTTCCGGCGGAAACTGAGCCGACGCGGAAAACTGCTTCGGATTCTGAGCGAGATAGCTGCGTTTGCCTTCCGCTTTGGTGAAGACCGCATTGCCGTCTTTGAGTTCACCGGCGAACAACGCACGCGTTTTGCCGTCCCAACCGGCGCCCGGCAGACCACCTGCGTACACAACCGCTTGTAGATACCCGTCACCCAAGGCAATCACTTGGACGCCGACCGATTTCCCACGGTACTCCCCTTGAATTGGGAAGTCGGCAGGCAGATCTGCTCCTTCGGGGTCTGTCCAAACGCCGTCCGCAGCGGGCAACATTGCACACAACATGCACAAAAACAGGCCGCCCCAAACAGACGGCCAAATCGATCGGCGTAACTTCAGCATGGTTTTCTCTCCGAGTGCGGGAATTCGTCAGGAATTCCTCGACGATACCGCAGTCTTCGGATCGAGTCCAACCACTTGCCGGAATTCGGAACTTACAGATTTGTTTCGCGGAGCAGTTCCATATAGACCGGACGGATCATATTGAAGTTTTTCGTCCAGTCGTCATGTCCAACCCGCACGAGCATCGTCGGTTGCAGCCAGTTGCCGCTGATCGGCATCGGACTGACGAACGGTGTGGCGCGGTGCTGAGTGTTCTTGATTCGTTCCCGCAACGGATCCGCTTCTTCCGGCGGTAAATCGCTGACGGCCAAGGTTCCCACGAACTGCAAACGCCCCCGTGGAGCGGCCCCCAAGAGCAACATCACCACTTGGTTCTTTTGATTCGCCCGATACCCGACCACAACGCAATCGGTCTCGAACACGGGTGGTTTGGGTTCTTTCTTGGCATCTTCTTCCTCGCCGACGAAGTCTTCCATGGCTTCTTCAAGCGAACCGGCCTGTGCAGCTTTCTCGGCTTGTTCCTCACGCGCCTTCTGCACGACGGCCTGCACGAGGTTCTTCTGTGCGGACTTTTCGAAGCCCCAATCCTCGAACATCCCGCCCCAACGGATTCCGCCCACGATAATCAGGGCACCGAAAATCGCTGTCACTCCCCAGCCGAACAGACACAATCGATTGCCGGTCGCGGGCAAGTTCGACACCGTCGGTTTCCAGACCTCGCTCGGTTTGAGGAGAAAGTCCATCGGCGAAAGTTTGTCGTTCTTCTGAATCGCATGCATGAACGAGGCGGTATGCGCAAGAATTGCAGCGGCGAATCCCGCGAACAACTGCGTGAGCGTCCATAGAAGACGCATGGAACCTTCGTCGGCAGCAGTGAGGGCTCGCCCCGCAATACTAACGCCGAGCATCGCAATCATGCCGACGACCAACAGAATGCCCCAAATGGGCACCAACTTCCAAATCGGACCGGGATCGGGTTCTTCCCACGGGCGATCTTCCGCTTCCTCGTTCTCAGCGTCGGGTTCTTTAATGACCGGAGCCGCCGCTTTCGGAAGACTGGCAAACGCGGGATAATAACCACATTCGGGACACCATGAGGCGGCTCCCCATTCGGTTGTCTCATTGCACTGCGGGCAAGTCTTGAGTTGCGTTTGCTCGGAAGTAGATGCGGACATGGCGTCGAATTGAAATGGGACAGCACGAGATCTGAGAACTTTCCAACAGTTCCCAACCGACCAAATATAGGTTCCGTCAATCGCTGTGCGTGGGAGCGGTGGCCGGAATCGGGAAAGAGATCAACACGCGTCCGGATTCGTGCGATTCTGCCGATTATCCGCGTTTCCCCCGCATCAGTCGGCTGTCAGCTGCAAGATCACGGCCGCGTTGGCTTCCGGGAAATCGAGTTCCGCCAACTCTGCCCGCGAGACCCAGCGAAACGGTTGGGCTAGTTTGGGATCGGCGTGCATCGACTGTCGATCGATTCGACAACGCCAGAAATGAATTTCGAGTTGCGTGGTCCGCACGACTGCCAATTCCGCCACCGGTTCAACGACCAAACCGGTTTCCTCGCGACATTCACGGATGACACACGCGACGGGCGATTCTTCGGGTTCGCATTTTCCGCCAGGGAACTCGGCTTTGCCGGGTTGTGGACCGTGCAAACTCCGCACCCCTACCACGAACCGCCCCGCGTGTTCCACGACAGCAATGCCAATGCGAAGTCGTGGGCCGGTTGATTGCGTCATGGAAATTGGAACTTCGAACCTACGGGTTCTTGAGAGGCTGCCAATCGATCTCACACCAGGGCATTTCCTTCCGAAGTGCGATGATTGCGTTCAGAGTTGTCGGTGTGCGACGGAGGATCAGTTTCTTCAGGTTCGTGAATTTCGCGAACTTCGGCAACCCTTCGTCATTGATCCGTGTGCGGGTGGCGTCGAAGTGTTCCAGCGACAGTGGTAAATCGTCGATCGCCGGGTTCGAAAACTGCGTATGCATCACGCCCAGCCAAGTAAGCCCGTCTTGTGAAAGCACCGAAATCCCCGTCCGAGGCAAACGCATCCCCCGTAGGTATAGCGACTGAACCCGCATATCGGCGAGAACTTCCTGTAAGTCACTTAGTTCGAACTGATCGGAATAAATCGACAGTGTCGGAATCCCTCGCAACTTCTTGAGGAAGAACTTCGTGACGGCAATTTGTTCATCCGTATCGGCATGAATCGTCACACGATCAATCCGCAAATACTGCAACCGCAGCGGCGTGAACTCGATCCAAGGTGGTAGAGGCGATTCGTACCTGCCCTGGACGAAAATGCCATCGTCATCCTTTTGCACCCACCTGTGATGAGACATGTCCACAGAGCATTGTTGTTCCCGGAGCGATTTTGCAATCAGTCCGTGTCGCAGCCCCTCGACCATGGGCGGAGCAAACGCCGTCAGCGTGAGAAAAAACTGGATCATCCATCAACCTCCGTGATCAGCGAGACGCTTCCAAGAACTTAACATCCGTCGACTCACGCTGATTCTGCGCCGCATGCCATGGATGCGTCAACCGTTTGGGCAATCACCTACCTCTTAACAGCTTCTTGTTCTGAGTGAGAAGTGGCACGTCCGAGAGTGAAGCGATGGGCATGGCGAACGCGGAATCCACGTCCTTCCCGTTGGTCATTGCGTGCCACCCGAGATACCCAAAGGATTCGCAACGTCAATCTCGGCACACATCTCGGCAGTTGACCGCGATTTCGAGTTTCCACACTGGGAAGATTTCCGCTTCGGCACTCGATACAATCGACGGTCAAACGATTTTTTCGGGTGGTTAGTGTTCCTTTGAGGTGGGGTTGATGTTCACGGGATTGGTCGAAGGTTGTGGCCGGGTGCAGCGGATTCAGAACGAATCGGCGGGGATTCGGCTGGGAATTGAGATGGCGGGTACGCCGTTGGGTGACGCCTGCACGAATCCCGATCATCCCGACGGCACAGATCTCGGCGCCAGCATCGCACTTAACGGCTGTTGCCTGACTGTCGTGGCGAGAGAGGGCACCGTACTTGAATTCCAAGCCGGTTCGGAAACGCTCTCGAAAACGAACTTGGGCAAGCTCGCACTGGGCGGTCCTGTGAATGTAGAGCGATCGTTGGCAGTCGGCGGACGACTTGGCGGTCATTTCGTGCAAGGGCATGTCGACGGGCAAGGCACGGTGACGGCCATCAAAACCGAACCCGGCAGCGACGGCCAAGAGTGGGTCTTCATGACCTTTCAAATCCCCGCCGAACTCGCTCGGCTGATGGTTTCCAAAGGTTCGGTTGCCGTCGATGGCGTGAGCCTGACCGTTGTTGACCCGACAGCCGATTCCTTCCGTGTTGCCCTCATTCCCCACACGCTCGATGCAACCACATTGGGCACGCGAGCCGTGGGTGACAGCGTGAACATTGAAGCCGACATGCTCGGCAAATACGTGGCGAAACTGCTGGCAACACCAACGGCGGAGAACCGATGAAACCGGTCGAGCGACAAACGCGAACCCGCCTGATGGCTCTGTTCCGCAAACACGGTTTCGGCCCCAATGCGCGGTTGGGTCAGAACTTTTTGATCGATATCAACATCATCGAGTTTGTCGTCCGGCAAGCGAAAATCCATCCCGATGATGTCGTGCTGGAAGTCGGCGTCGGTACCGGCGGGATGACATCGTTCCTGGCCAGCGAAGCGGCTCATGTCGTCGCGGTGGAGATCGATCCGAATATGTACACGCTGGCGAGTGATGTGCTCACCGATGCCGATAACGTGACGCTGCTCAATATCGATGCCCTGCGAAACAAGAATCATTTCGCGGATGAAGTGGTCGCGGAAGTTGAAAAGCAACTCGCGGTCAATGAGGCTCGCCGATTGAAACTCGTTGCGAATCTGCCGTACAGCGTGGGCACACCGGTGATGTCGAATCTGCTTGCCACGGGTTGGTCTTGGGAATGCATGGTGACGACGATTCAACTCGAATTGGCCGAACGCATGATCGCCGCACCGCGATCGTCGGATTACAGCGCGTTGTCGGTGTGGTTTCAATCGCAATGTCAGGTCGAAATCCTTCGCAAACTCCCGCCCAGCGTGTTTTGGCCGCAGCCGAAAGTGAACTCCGCCATCGTGCGAGTCATTCCCGATCGCGATGCGATGAGCCGCATTTCCGATCGCGAATTCTTCCAAGATTTTCTCCGCCGAATCTTCACACTCCGGCGAAAACTCTTAGCCGGGGTGCTCGCGGGGATGTACCGTAAGATCGTCAGCAAAGACGAAGTTCGCGAACTGTTGCAAGACATGAACCTCGCCACCAACGTGCGTGCGGAACAACTCGAACCCGCCCAACTGGTCGAACTCTCCAACCGCTTGCATACGGTGACTCAACAATAACATGCTCTGTGGAAGGGCAGGCATTCTTGTCTGTCCTGAACTCAACGTTAACGGTGTTTTGTCCGGCAGACAGGAATGTCTGCCCCACTTGCCCTAATGTTGTTAAACAGAAGCCACTGATGTCGACGAATGAGCAATTCCTTCAAGCGATTGTTGACGATCCCGAGAACGATTTGCCTCGGTTGATCTACGCCGATTGGCTGGACGAGCAGGGCGATCCGCGGGGCGAATTCATTCGCGTGCAATGCGAGTTGGCGAGGCTCGACGAGTTCGATCCCGATCGTCTACCGCTCATCGAACGGCAAGATCGACTACTTAAGAAACACAAGGCCACGTGGACGAAAGACCGGAAGATTGCGGGCGTTCTCGTCTACGAATTTCACAGGGGCTTTATCGAAACCGTCACGCTGAATGCGAAAAACAATCTGCAGAATGCGGATGCTTTACTGGATGCGATCCCGACAATTCGGCGTGTAAAAGTCAATTCCATTAAACCTGTGATTGATGATTTTATTCGGTCGGAATGGCTACAGCGAATTGACTCATTGGATCTTTCCCGCAATCAACTTGGCGGGCGTTCGACGCAGAAGTTTCTTGAGTCGCCAAACCTAGGAAATCTTCGGGAACTTGAACTGAGCCACAATAACATTCCGGCGAGCGGCTTCATGGCGTTAGTCGAATCGGACAAATTGCCGCGACTAAAATCACTTGTTTGCCGTGAAGCGGAATTGACCAACCTGCAAAGCCTAGCGGAAATTGCTCGCGGACCGCTGTGGTTGCAATTGGAGTCCATCGAACTTTGTCAGCAATTTTGGAATGATGACGCAATCCAAACGCTGGCCGAGAATTGGCCCGTATGCGGATGGAAGCGATTGAATCTTGGATACAATCGCTTCGGCGAACGCGGTTTATTGTCTTTGCTGGAGAACGGTCACCTCACGTCTTTGGAATGGCTACATGTGGGAGCGTGTGACCAAATCAGTGATCCCCCGATAATCCGTTTAGCCGAGTCCGCGGAGTTGTCTGGTCTCGAAACATTGAATCTAAACGGTTGCAACATCCACGAAGCCGGACTCCAAGCGGTATTGAATTCGCAAACTCTAAGCCAACTCCGTACACTCTTCATCTCATCAAACTTGATGCCAGAGATCGTATTGCCCATCGTTGCTAGCAGCACCGGCCTGCCGAAGCTGCAACAGTTGTATCTCAATACTGAAGAAGACATTCAATGGGACGATTTAGATAGTCTCCGCGAGCCGAACCGCCTTCAGCAACTTCAATCCCTGGTCATTCCATGGTACGCACGCGAAGACCACGTGATTGACGAGATTCGGTGTTTATTACCAAACGTGAAAATCACTCTTCACAATCTCTTTTGATCGACAACAATGAGCACGCACGATCAATTCCTGCAAGCGATTTTGGACGATCCCGAGAACGATTTGCCTCGGTTGATCTACGCCGACTGGTTGGACGAGCAGGGTGATCCGCGGGGTGAGTTTATCCGTGTGCAATGCGAGTTGGCGAGGCTTGACCGTTACGATCCGTCTTACAGACCGCTTGAAGAACGACAGAACGCACTGTTCAAAAAGAACAAGGCGAAGTGGACGAAAGACCTGAAGGTCGCGGCAATTCGCAGTTATGAGTTTCGTCGCGGTTTCGTCGAGCAGGTCACGCTCAACGCGAAGAATCATCTGCAGAACGCCGAGGCGTTGTTGGATCGCGTGCCGACCATTCGCGGCATGAAAATCAACGCGATGAAAACGGTGCTCAATGAGCTATTGGAATCGAAGTGGTTGGAACGGCTCGAAGCACTTAACTTCACCTCCTGTCAAATGGGTACCCGGCGGCTCAAACGGTTCTTGCGATCAAAACACCTCACGAACATCCGCGAATTGAACCTGACCAGCAACGGCCTCGGAACTGCCGGCTTCGAATCCATGATGGACGCCGACACGCTGCCGAACCTGAAAACGCTGATGTTGAACAACATGAATCTTCCGTCGATCCAAGGACTGGAGAAAGTTGCCCAGGGACGATTGTGGAGCCAACTGACGGACGTGGAGCTTTCCGGCAATGAATTCAATGACGATCGGCTAGTTGAACTCGCTGAGAATTGGCCGACGTGTGACTGGAAGCGGTTGGATATCAGTTACAATCTCGTTTCCACAAGCGGTCTGACAGCGTTGTTGGAAAGCGGCCACACGAATTCGCTGGAGACATTGAACCTACGCGGCTCTCGTCACCTGACCGACGAAGCCATGATTTCGCTCGCAAACAGCGATTCCTTAGAGAATCTCTCCAGTTTAGACCTTTGGGGTTGTTCCATTGGTATTGCGGGTCTGGCGGCGATTATGAATTCCAAGACGCTTGTGAATCTTCGTCGGCTATCTATCACCTGCGATGACTCTTCCAGTAACGTGTTTCGCACGGTCGCCGAGTCGACGGGTTTGCCGGCGCTTGAGGAACTCAACCTGGATACGCTGCAGTTGAACATCCTCGGCTTGGCACCACTTCGACAACCGGGGAAGTTCCACACGCTAAAAACGCTGGTGCTCTTAACATATCTGGGCGAACCGAAAGTCGTCGAAGAGTTGCGGCGGTTGCTCCCGGATGTCAACATCGTGTAAGGCTCCCACCGATCAGATTTTTCGAGGCGTCGACATGAATTCCATCGCCCGACTGTTCCTCGCAACCTCGTGTTTGTGGTTCACCGCGTCTGCAACTGCGGCGGATGTTTCCCTGACCATCACCGATTGGAAGGGTGTGCAACAGCGGGTTGCGAAACATCAGGGGAAGATTGTCGTGATCGACATCTGGACAACCACCTGTGGCAAATGCCTGGAAGAGCTGCCAAAGTTTCAGGCACTTGCGAAGAAACATCAAGACGTCGTTTGGATGACCGTCGCGTGTGATTACGACGGCATCGCCGACAAACCGCCCGAGTATTACCGCGAGGCTGTGCTTAAAGTCTTGCGGAAGCAGGGGCGGATGACCGACAATATTCTGCTGAGTGATCCGTTCTTGGATTTTCTGGACCAAATCGATCTTGCTTCCACGCCCGCGGTCCTCGTTTACGATCGGGATGGAACACTGGCTCGGCGGTTTGACAATGACGACGCACAGACGGAAAGAGCCGAGTTTACCACCCAAAGTGTCGAGGCGTTCGTCGAGCGACTCCAAGAACACCCCCAAAAAACTCCGGCTGAGCCATCCGCTCGATAAACTTAAGGATGACCCGAACGACACCTCAACGTCTGCGCGGGCATCACGCGGATTTGGCGGACGAATTCGACTGACGACGATTTCGAACATCTGCCGAAAGTTAGGCACGATGCTCGAATCCGGCGTGGCTGCTCGGAAGGCGTTCAATGTCGTCGCCAAACGCACGCATGATCGCCGTGCACGGATCGCGTTGGACAACATCGACGAAGCCGTGCAAGAAGGCCACGAAGTCGCTGCGAGCATGGCCGAACAAGGCAACGCGTTTCCGCCACTGATGATCGACATGGTCGCGGTTGGCGAAAAAACCGGTGCGTTGCCGGAGATTCTCAAAAGTCTCGCGTTGCACTACGAAAACCTGGTTCGACTCCGACGAAGTTTTATGCAGGCGATCGCTTGGCCGATGTTCCAACTGAACGCTGCGATTTGGGTGATCGCGTTGTTGGTAATGGTTCTTGGCATGATCGCCCAAAGCACCGGCAGCAAACCGTTACCAGTCTTGCCGTTCGGGTTGTCCGGTGGAGTGGGGGCCATCATCTGGTTGATGACATGCTACGGCACACTCGCGGCGATCATTGGCGGATATCTGCTAATCACCAAGACAATCCAAGGCCGTAAACTTCTCGATCCGTTGTTGATGAAGATCCCCGTAGTAGGCGGTTGCATGCAATCCTTCGCGATTGCCAGGTTTTCTTGGGCGTTTTCACTCACCCAAAACTCCGGCATGGAAATCCGTGAAAGTCTTGAAGCCAGTTTGAACGCAACCAGCAACGGTGCTTACATTTCTGCGATTCCCCAGATTTGGGCGGATGTCTCGTCTGGCGATCCGCTGGCGTCGGCCATGCGTCGCAGTGGATTGTTTCCCGGCGAATACATGGAAATGGTGGAAACCGCAGAGGAATCCGGGACTGTCCCCGAAATGCTCGATCATCTCGGTCCCCAATTCGAAGAAGACGCCCGTCGCGCTTTGAAGGCAATGACGTCCACATTGGCCTGGGCAATATGGGCGATGGTCGCGGTGTTCATCATCGTGCTGATCTTCCGCGTGGCGTCGATCTATCTCGGAATGATCAACCAAGCCGCGAACTTCTGAGACATCAGCCGATCGAACATCCCTGGGACGCATCCATTCATCTGACTTGGAAGAACCATGAGACACGGCGGCCCTTGTCCCATCTGCAAAGGCACAGTCGAGAAGATCGGCAAGCAACCCGTCACTCGCCCCGATGGCACGGTCCGACGGGCCCAAGTTTTTCGCTGTTGCGAATGTGAATTCACAGGATTCGCCAGAGAGTTCGACCTCCAAGCGTTACATGTAATCGACGATCGATACGCCTTCTACTACTGCGCGGAATTGAATCTCGCGTTGTTCTACCGCGAGAAAAAACCACAGTCGGATCCGATTCATGAGATGCTTGTCGAGGTGCCGGATTTGAACGACCGGCGAGTGACCATCAAACTCATGGGCCTGGGAGTTCCAGGCAAAGACCGCGTTTTAAAGCAAATCGGCGATCCTCAGGGGCCCATTTTTCCGGTCGATCTCTGGCATGATCCCGGCAGCATCTGCCCACAACCGTCATGCACGGTCGACGAAAACCTGATGACTCAGTGGACCAATTTCATCAAACGTCACCCCGATGACCTTCCCGCCGAACCGCCGATGTCTTTCCAGGATCTAGGAATCGACCGTTCCTAGCTATGATTGAGACCGCAAATCTCTGGCATTTGGCTTCTCAGGAAAGAGAATTCGCTGCCGTCGAGAATTCCAGGATCTGAGAAATTCAAATTGACAAGCTCTTTTGAGTTGTCAGTTGAGTTCGATCTTGCCAGAATCTCCGTGTCCTGTCCCCGGTGTCGACAACGCTTGCGCCTCCGAGTTTTTCTATGGGTAAAAAGAAAACGACGCAGGAAATCCTAGCGGAACTTCGTGCGAAAGATTCGAAAGGCTCTTCCTCTGGAGAGGAAGCCGCCCCTGATCAACCCGCAGCGGAGACGCCGGAAGCGGCTCCGTCGAAACCGGCCGAAAAGCCGAAATCGACCAAGGACATCATGGCGGCATTGCGGGCCGAAGCCGCTGGTGGCGGCAAACCCAAGGCCGACGCAAAACCCGCTGCAGACGCACCCGCCAAATCGGCCGGTGGTCCAAAGTCGACCAAGGACATCATGGCGGCTTTGCGAGCCGAAACAGCCGGTGGTGGCAAACCGAAAGCGGCTGCCCAACCTGCGGCTGGTGGAACTGCAAAACCGGCTGCAAAGGCGAAAGTCGCCGCTCCGGCCGGTGAACGCCCTAGCGTTCAAGAGATGATTAAAGTCGCTCGCGAAGGTGCTCCCAACAAGCCGGCGGCCGAAAAGCCGAAGGAGCGTGTTAAACCGGCTTCTCGGCGTGCTGCTAAGAAAGCCGACGAAGAGACCACACGACGTAGCTTCCTGTTCGACGTGTTGCTTGCTCCCTTCGTGCTGGCCTGGATCGCATTTGCGACGGCCGCCACCGCTTTTGTGCTCGGTGTCGCTCGATTCATGATGCCCAACGTGCTCGTTGAACCTCCTAGCCGCTTCAAAGTCGGCAGCCCTTCTGATTTCCCAGCCAATACGGTTTCCACCAAGTTCAAAGCCGAGTTCGGCATTTGGGTCGTCAACGCAAACGTTGACGGCGAACAAATGGTGTATGCTCTGCGATCGGTGTGTACCCACCTCGGTTGTACGCCGAGCTGGCTGGAAGGCGAACAGAAATTCAAATGCCCGTGTCACGGCTCGGGTTTCTATATCACCGGTGTGAACTTCGAAGGTCCTGCCCCGCGTCCATTGGAACGGGTGGGGATTTCGCTCGGAGCCGACGGCTTGTTGGAAGTCGACAAAAGTGTGACTTTCCAACAGGAAATGGGCCAATGGAGCGACGGAGCCTCATTCGTCCCGATGGTATAGCGTTGACTTCTTTGTGACCGGCCGACTGTTTGGTCGGCGGTCGTTACTCTGATATTTTTGTTCACTCAGTCAGACCGGGACGCCCAGTATGTCCGTCGGCGAGTACATCCGCAATTCGCAAATTTGGAAGAGCATCTTCCGTCACCCGGCTCCGACCGACCGTCGGAACCGTGCGGTCGTGATGCTGACCAACTTCTTCCTGCACCTGCACCCCGTTTCGATCAAACGGCAAGGCATCGCGTTGTCTTATACGTGGTGCATGGGCGGGATTACGTTCTTCCTGTTCCTCGTGGAAACGCTGACCGGCGTGCTCCTGATGTTCTACTACCGCCCGACATTGGAGTGGGCGTTTACGGACATTCAAGCACTCCGCGATGTGCAGACCCTGGGAATCATGCGGGAGATCCACCGTTGGGGGGCTCACGCGATGGTGATTACCGTGTGGCTGCATATGTACCGCGTGTTTCTCACCGGAAGTTATAAACCGCCACGGGAATTCAACTGGGTCGTCGGTGTTTTGCTGCTCGTCCTTACGTTGTTGTTATCGTTCACGGGTTATCTTCTGCCTTGGGACCAACTGGCGATTTGGGCCATTACGGTGGGTTCCAACATGGCTCGCGCAACACCGTTGCTCGGGGGTGAAGGACCGGGGGCACAGTTACTCAATGTGGGTGGCTTCGACCTTATCACTTCCGCCAGTGATGCCCGCTTCCTGTTGTTAGGTGGGCGGTTCGTCGGTGAAGCGACACTTAACCGCTTCTATATTTTACACTGCGTAGCCATCCCGTTAGTGGTAGCGGGGCTGATTGCGATTCACTTCTGGCGAGTCCGGAAAGACGGCGGAATTAGTCAGCCGCTGTAACATCTCGGCTTCTCGTTTGTTTTGATACGGATTTTCACTCGGACACGGACACCTTTCCTCATGCTCGACCCGCATCCGAATCTGACGCAGGGTGTCATCCTCGGCTTGGGCTGGTTCTACCTGCTGCTGTTCATCGCCAATGCTTGGTGGACCGTTATTTCCTATCGCTCTGGCGAGCATAAACGCGTACGGCTCCTGGGTTTACTCGGGGATGGCCAGGAAGTGCTGACGGCGACATTCTGGGGAGTCTACTCCGGGATCTTGCTGATGGTCTCGCTGGCTCACTTCGTGAACAGCGGGCAACCCGAATCTTTCGCCTTGGTGCTACCGAGTTTCGTCAAGAACGCTATCGATCCACTGGCCAATCCAGTGATCTTCTTCGCGCTCTCGATCGTGTTCTTCGTCGGCATTATTGTGCTGCGGGCATGGTTGATCAAACCGCAAGTCGCCTGGACGCTGTTCAATGTCTCGGCTGTGGGAATGGCACTCGCCTTGACCGACTGGGACTTCCGTCAGATCGTCGGCAAACCAGACAACGTGCCGATCGTCGGTATGTTGTATCTTGTGGCGTTCTTCACTTGGTTGTACTTCAAGCGAGCCGTCGACAATGACCGACGCATCGCCGAAGGTCGCCCGCTTTACGAGAAAGAAGACAGCGAGAAAGTTCTCGTCTGGCCGGACTTGGTCTACACCGAGCTGATCTGCATGGTGTTATTGACCGTGCTGCTGGTCGTCTGGGGTTTGGCACTTCAAGCCCCGCTCGAAGAACCGGCCTCTGCCGTAAAGACCCCGAACCCATCGAAAGCACCGTGGTACTTCCTCGGTCTGCAGGAAATGCTGGTATACTTCGACCCATGGCTGGCAGGGGTGGTCTTTCCGACCGTGATTCTGCTCGGGTTGATGGCGATTCCCTATATCGATTTCAACAAGAAGGGCAACGGTTATTACACGTTCAACGAACGACCGTTTGCCGTCAGCGTGTTCCTATTCGGGTTCCTCCCCTTATGGATTGCAATGATCATCTTGGGGACATTCCTGCGAGGACCGAACTGGAACATTTTCGGGCCGTTCGAGTATTGGGACGTCCACAAATTGGAAGTTCTCAATAACGTGAACCTCTCCGAATGGTTCTATTTGAGCCTACTCAACACCGGGTTGCCGGATAACATTTTATTACGGGAAGCCCCCGGATTCGCATTGATTGCGGCTTACTTCCTGGTGGCTCCGCCGCTGCTTGCTGGAACCGTCTTTCGCAAGATGTACCCCCACATGGGTTTCCTGCGATATATGGTGTTCGTCAACCTGCTGCTCTTGATGGCTGCCTTGCCGATCAAAATGGTTTTGCGATGGTGGTTAAACCTCAAGTATCTGGTCGCGATTCCGGAATACTTCTTCAATATTTGACACACGCGTGTGCATGTACCAGGGACTGGCTTGCACAACAGGAAATTGAACAATCGTTTGAATGCTAACGTCAATGTCTTTTGCATGACGTTGCATACAAACTCATCAATAAGCAAATAGGATCGGACGCTATGCCGGCTGACGATAGTTTCTGGCGGAATCCCAAGAAATTACACATCTGGTTTGCCATCAGTTCGCTCGGATTGCTGTTCGTGACGCTCGCGATGATGGCTGGCGACCACTCCGATCAATGGCGTGGCTACCAGAAAACCTTCGACGAGATCAATGCGCTCAAACTCGAAGCTGCGATCGAGGAAGAGCAAAGCGGCCAATATGAAACTCGTGTTGCAGAGCTTCAGACGGAGATCGAACAGGCAAGTGCCGACTTCTCCGAAGAGAAGCAAAAGATCGATGCGAAAATCGCAGAACTCACCCTGGCGGCGGACAACATGGCCCGCCGCGTGCGTGCCCGACGAGCGGTTCGCGACAAAGCCCGTGCGGATTACGACTTGGCCATCCGCGACGAAAAGATGGTGCTCGCCGAATCGTTGCGTGAGTCCTTCGACCGAGAGCAACAACGCGTGGACGAGTTGGAACTCTCCCTGAGCGACATTGAAACGGAAATCAAAGAGCAAAAAGCCGAGTTAGCCGAACAGACCGCCGCATACGATCGGGCCACGGAAGAACTCAAACAGTTCCAAGCCGAAGTCGAACGTCTGCAAACTGCGAAAAGCAAAGTCGCCCCAGACAATTGGTTCTCGGCCGTCAAACGCAATGTAATGCAGTTGCCGATCATCGACGGTTTCAATTCGCCACATCAGATCAAGCAGATTTGGCTACCGGATCTCAAAATCACTTTGGGGATGGCCCATACGGCACGGTTTGATCGTTGCACAACTTGCCATCTCGGAATCGATCAGGTCGAAGCGGGCAACAAACCTGCGTATCCTGCCGGGCATCCGGAATCCGATGACCCCGCCGATTGGGTGGCAGCGAATGAGTTTCCGCATCCGTTCTCGACACACCCCAATCCCGATTTGTATCTGACTGCCACCAGTCCACACCCCACCCAGACGTTCGGTTGCACCTCGTGTCACGAGGGACAGGGGTCCGGGACTACATTTTCCAACGCCGCTCACACGCCGAACAATCCCAGCACTCATCATCATTGGGAAGACGAGTACCATTTCCATCCGAACCATTACTGGGAGTATCCAATGCTCCCGGAACGCTTCCAGGAATCATCGTGCTTGAAGTGTCACCACGGCGTCACCGAGTTGGCCACCAGCCCGAAGTTCGGCAACTCGGCTCCGAAGGTGACGAAAGGTTTCGAGACGATCGGCACCTATGGCTGCTTTGGCTGTCATGAGATCAACGGGTATGCCGGCTCGCAATCCATCGGTCCCGACTTGCGATTGGAACCGAACTGGTACGCAGTTGCCCAACAAGTCAAAGCTGCTGTGACCGATGTCCTCGACGACACAAAGCCGGAAACGGAAAACTCGAAGACTCTGAAACAAATTGCCTCCTTGGCCGACCACATCGCCGACGCTCCATTCGAATCCGACGCAGAACGTGCCGAGTTGCAATCGCTGCTGCAAGCCGATCAACAACTTCAGGATCCTCAGCTGTCATTACGGACTCACAATCTGGCCGCTGACCTTGCCGACGTCGATCATATTGGCAAGTACCGTAAAGTTGGCCCGGCACTTCGACACATTCACCACAAAACAACCGACGATTGGGTTGCGTATTGGACGGAAGATCCTCAGCGATTCCGCCCATCCACGAAGATGCCTCAGTTCTTCCATCTTACGAACTTGGACGATGCAACAGCCGAGCGATATCAACCCTACGAAATCCGTGCGATTTCAGAGTACCTGCTTGGCAAGTCGAAAGAACAACCCTTCGAAACCCTGGCACCTTCCGAAGACTACAAACCGGATGCCGAACGTGGCCGAAGCCTGTTCGCGGAACGTGGTTGTTTGGCATGTCACTCCCACTCGGAGTTTCCATCAGCGGTGGCTGACTTCGGGCCGAAACTCGACCGCGTTCATGCGAAGTTGAAGGACTACGATCCCAACGCCGAAGACTTCACCCAAAGCGAAGCCTTCCGTTGGCTCTACACTTGGCTCCGTGATCCGCAGCGGTATCACAAACGCACTCGGATGCCGAACCTCTATCTGGAGTCTTACGAAGCCCCAAGTGGCGACGAAACGCAAACTGTTGATCCAGCGGCCGACATCGCCGCATGGCTATTGCAAAAAGGTCCCGAAAAATTTGAAGCTCCCGATGCACTTCCGGTTCACCTCGGCTTAGTTGTCGAGAAGTACCCGGAAGGCGGGGTCCGGGTCGCAGAGGTGTTGCGGTTCTCACCAGCCACACGGGCGGAGTACTCCGAAGGCGACGAAACCATCAAATGGCCGTTGCTGGCTGAAGATATCGTCCTGGATGTCGCCGGAAAAGAAGTCAACGATTCCAAAACGTTTCGTGAAGTCGTCAATGAACTTGACGAGAACGAACGCGTTTCGGTCAAAGTTCTTCGAGGTGGCAACGAACGGACGGTGACGATCATCGCCCAAAGTCCACTCCAGGATTTATTGCGACTCTATCTGTCCAAAACGCTGACCAACCCGCAAGTCGAAGACACCCTAACGACTCGAGCCTATCCGTTCGAGGCGGATATGATTAAGGGTGATGAGATCGAGCTCGCTCGTGTTGTCGTCGATGGTGAAGAACTCTCCGACGAAGATTGGACTAGCATGCAGATGGCCTATTTGGGTCGTCGGACAATCTCACGCTATGGTTGTTATGGATGTCATGACATTCCAGGTTTCGAATCGGCTAAACCGATCGGAACTTCTCTGCAAGATTGGGGTCGTAAAGACACTAGCAAACTCGCAACCGAGCACATTGCGGAATATCTCCACCATAATGGACATGGCAACGAGCCGAGCACGCATGAAAAAGTCGACCAAGCAATGAAGTCGGCAATGGCCGGTGAGTTTGCGACTGAAGAAGAACGCGAACAGGCACTATCCACCGCCTTCTACTACGAATCGCTGCACGAGCATGGTCGCCCAGGATTCATCTGGCAGAAACTCCACGCCCCACGTAGCTACGACTATCACAAGACGGAAACGAAAGGGTACGACGAGCGTTTGCGGATGCCGAAGTTCCCGTTCGACGAAGCCCAAATCGAATCGGTCATCACCTTCGTGTTGGGTCTCGTCGCCGAACCACCGGCCGAGCAATACGTCTACCAGCCGAATGCTGCCAAGAAAGCCCGTTACGAGGGCGAGTTCCTGTTGCAAAAATATAATTGCACCAGTTGTCACATGATCGATCTTCCCGAAATGCGGATTATGGTCGATCGTGACTCCGACGAGACCCCGTCGACTTATGCAGACATGGTCGGCATGACCCAATCACAAATGTTAGATTGGTTCGAAGAACATCGGGAAGCCCTCCTGGACGACGCTACCGATCCACCGGAGTATCCGAAAGAGATTCAACAAGTTGAGAAGCTCTCGGAGTTCTTCGGATTGGGCACCGATATTCCTGGCATGGCCAAGATGGCTGACACAGGAAAAACGACTCAGTTCCGAGCGAATCTGGCGACCTTCTTCGAAGATCACCCAGAGCTGCGTCTCCAAACGATGCCGGATACCGGTAAAGAATCACCACATGGGATTCTCAAGTTCCTGAACTTCCGAGATCGCAACTCGGGTGAAGTCGACGAAACGACCGAAGACGGCGATGCGATCTTCGCATTCCATGGATTGCAGACCGACCGTTTGGTGCTCGACGATCCGGAGAATCCAAACTTTAAGTACCAACTTTGGGAACCGTTGGAGATTGGTGGCAAAGTCTACATGCCTGGTGTCGATGCGTTTAATTTCACGCAGTCGATGGTTGCCGGCAAAACTCCGGCTCGAGGTGGAACCTTCGCCCAATGGTTGGTTGGGCAGATTGATCAGAAGTCATCACCCGCCGACCAAGGGACCTCCGCCAGTATCACGAAGGCATGGCAAATGGTGCCGCCTCCGTTGTACGGCGAGGGCAAGAAAGTCCAAACGCAATGGCTGTATCGCTTCCTGAAAAACCCTGAGAGATTGCGATGGATGGCAGTCCTACGGATGCCTCAGTTCAACCTCAGCGATCAAGAAGCACGCAGTTTGGCGAACTACTTCGCTGCTGCCGATGACGCGGACTTCCCGTATCAAGATGTCCCCGAACGTGAAGAACCGTATTTGAACCGTCAAGAACGCGAACTTCATGCGTTTCTCGAAAATCAGGAAGCGGATTATCTCGACCAAAGTTGGAACATGCTCGGAAAACATGACGTGTGCATCAAATGTCACTCGATCATGGGACGCGAGTTCAACGGCACGGGAGATTCGGTCACGCGTGGTCCGGATTTGCGATCGCGAACTTCGGACCGGCTCCGCCCGGATTGGTTGGAACTGTGGTTCTACAACCCCAAATGGAGTCTGCCATATACCGCGATGTTGGCCCCCTCGACCAACACGACCGAAGGATATTTCAAGAAAGATCCTGAATGGCAGGTCCGGGGATTGCGAGACGCCATCATGAACTACGATCATCTCCTGCAAGAGCAGGGGATTGTCGAAGCACCTCCACCACCAAAAACAGACAATAACGCCACAGAAACCGAGTAGTGCCTTGAAGAAGGCTCAGGATTCTACGGCCAGGTACAAATTGCATTCGAAGGCATAGAGATCGATGATTCGACGAACCAAAACCCTCGTGTCTGTCTGCTCGCTAGGACTTTTTGCGGTCCTAAGCGGGTGTGGTGGCGGTGTGGAAACAGACGCCAATGTGGTTCTGAAACCCACATACGATGTCGCACCTGAAGGCGGTTCGGGAAGTTCCGCTAGCACTCCCGGTGACACGAACAACGGTGGAGGCGACTCCAATACGGCCGAGCCTCAAGGTGGTGGAGTCGGGGTTTGGAAAGGACGCGTCCAGATTGCTGCCGGAGACGCATTGCCGCCAATCAAAACTCGCTTTGCAGTCGGCAAAGCGACGGCGGATTCCAACTTCTGTGCCGCGACTGAACCCATTATCAATCGGCAGTTGCTTGTGAATCAGGAAACGCGGGGGATCGCCAACGTCTTCATCTGGCTGGAAGAAAAGCCGGAGGGTGGCAAAGACGAAACCGCCAGCTCACAAGCCTGGACCTACACGTTCGACCAACAGAATTGCACCTTCATTCCGCACGGTATGGTGGTTCGAACAGGCAAACCGATCAAAGTTATCAGCTCCGATCAGGTCAAGCACAACGTACACTCACGTCCCTTGGAGAACGCCGAGTTCAACGAGTCACTGTCGGCTGGCGATTCGACGGAGATGACCTACCAATCTCCTGAGTTTGTCCCGGTCAAAGTCGTCTGCGACATTCACACCTGGATGAGTGCCTACCAATTGCCAGTCGAACATGCCTACGCTGCGGTCACAAACGATTTGGGTGAGTTCACAATTGCGGACATCCCAGCCGGTGATTACGAGTTCAAAGTTTGGCACGAAGCCAAGGGTTGGATTCACCGAGGGCTGGAAGTCACGATCGCAGCGGGCGATAATACCCAAACCATCGACATCAGCGCTGGCGAGTTGTTGGGAGCCTTCGAAGGCCCCAAACCGCGAACAGTCTTGCTTTCGGGATTTTAAGTCACGGCCGAACATAAGTCCCAACGATTCTCCCAAATTCGGTTTCACCAATTTGTAACGGTCAATTTGGCCATGCACATGAATTCAAAAATAGCCTGTTGTTTCCGGAGAGCACGAGCCGCCAGTCCTTGGATGACTGGATTGGCAAGTGCCCTTGTGATCGTCACGATTGTCGGTTGCTCTCCGCCAACAGCTGAGTTCTCCTCGAGCGAGGAAACCGCAGGTTTGTTGCCACCGGCAGCACGTGCGGTCAAAAACGCTGTCGATGAGCATTTCGGCACACCCGACACGATTGTGGCCTGGCTGCGTATGCCGTTGGCATTCGGCGGGGTGACTGGTGTCGTCGTGGAAGATAAGGACGAATCCGGCAGTGAAACCGCCGGCTCGAAAACCTTCAAAGTCGATTTCTCCGGACCGGCAATGATGGTGAAATACGACCAGAATTTCGATGGCGAACTCAGTCTCAACGAATTCCCGTTGTCGCTTCAAGAAGTGTTGGTCGAGAAACGCGGTTCCAAGTCGACATTCGAACGCTACGATCGCGATGGGAATGGAAGTTTCTCGGCTGAAGAAATCGAGAAAGCCCGAATCAAAAGTGACGAGTGGGAAACCGATACAATTTCGGCATTGACCGAAGAAACAGCGAACGAACTGGTCGGTAAAACGGTGACGTTTGCCGATGGGTTGTATGTGAAACAATCGACCCGCATCGCCGACCTCGACCCGGAAACCGGCCGTCTGACGGTAACGGCAAAGGGTTTTGAGAAACCAGTCGAAGCCGGAACCCGGATTGTTGTCGACTTTGGAGAGAAGCTGCGACATGGCCGGACAGCGTACATGCAGCATTGTATGCACTGTCATGGTGTGACCGGGGATGGAAACGGCCCGACAGCCGAGTATCTCAATCCTCTCCCGCGTGACTACCGTCAAGGTTGGTTCAAGTTCGCCTCCACGGGTCAGAACGATCCTCCGCATACAAATGACTTGGACCGCATCATTCGCCAAGGCATTCCTGGCACGTACATGCCATCGTTTGCTTTGCTCAAGGAAGCGGAAGTAGCCAGTATCGTCGAGTATGTGCGTTGGCTGTCGATGCGGGGCAATTTGGAACTCAGCCTCGCTGGTCGCATGTCACGGGAATACTCCGAAGCGAGCGTCCAAGACGAAATCGATACCGCTGAGGCACGCTATCAACAAGCCATCGAAAAATGGGAAGCCGGTGGCCAGAAGGGTGAAGAGCCGGTCCTCGAGAAGACTGCGACGAAAGTTCGCAAGGATCGACTTGCCGATCTCAAAGACGATCTTGAAAAAATTCCTGGCTACGTGGATCGCTACGCCGATCAAATTGCGACGAACTGGAAACAAGCTCAGCAGGTCACACATTCCATCTACCCCAGCGAACCGCGAACGCCTGATACGGCTGCATCACGGTCTCGGGGACGACTTTTGTACTTGCGAAACAACTGTCATAACTGTCATGGTGTGACCGGCGAAGGAAACGGCCCCCGAACGCGGGAGTTCGACAAAGACCCCGTCACCAACGAACCCTATCCGACCCCCGGCTTGTACAATAAATGGGGCCATCCGATTGAACCTCGGAACTTGACGGTCGGGATGTATCGTGGGGGACGACGACCGCTGGATCTCTATCGTCGAATTCACGAAGGTATGCCGGGCACACCAATGCCGCCCTATGGCAAACTCGAAGACCAACAGATTTGGGACCTCGTCAACTACGTGATGTCGTTGCCCTACGAAGACCCGATGGCTGGTACACCCAGTGAATCCGAAGAGGAACCGGCCGAAGAAAATGTCGCGACGGTTCAAGAACCTCAAAACAAACAACTCGTCGCGGAGAACGCCGACGACTAATTTCAATCGCATCGCCGAATGAATTCGAAACGAAGTTCCCAGGTGGTTGGGTTGAACCGGTTGGAGTAAGACGTGAAACGACTTTGGGTAGCCTTTTTTATGTTCTGGCCGTTATTGGCCGTCGTTGTTTGTTGGTTTGCCGCCGACATGAATTGGTGGCTGCCTCGGCACAACGGAACCCTTGGCGGCGCGGAAGGTGTCACGACTGCGTTCAGTCCCATTGGGCAACGCATCGACGACTTGTTCCACCTGATTCTGATCATTACGTCTGTCGTGTTCGTCGGCACCCATATCGCCCTGGGATATGTGGTTTGGACGGGTGCGAAGAACGTCGACGAAGACAAAAAATCCATCTTCACGCACGGCAGTCACAACCTGGAAGTGCTATGGACAATCATTCCTGCCGGAATTTTGCTGTTCATTGCGTTGTATCAAATGGATACATGGGCCGAGTATCGGGTGAAAGGCACGTACCCGGAGAAGGCGTTGCGAACACCCATTGCAGAGATCACCGCTCGTCAGTTCGAATGGCGAATTCGGTATCCCGCGCCTGGTCGAGAGTTTGCGAACGATGCTGAAGTTGACAAGTGGCTCATGGGTCCACAACCGGGCGACTTGTACTCGGTCAACGAACTCCACGTTCCTACAAACCGTCCGGTCATCGTGCACTTGCGATCGATGGACGTCCAGCACTCGTTCTTCGTGCCGAAACTGCGTGTAAAACAAGACGCCGTTCCTGGCTCGATCATCCCGATCAAGTTCGAAGTCACGAAGCCGGGTGAATACGAACTGTTATGTGCGGAACTATGTGGCTGGGGACACTACAAGATGGGTGCGAAACTCATCGGTCGCAGTGCTCAAGAGCATGACGCCGCAATCGAGCAATTGAAGCAAGACCAAGATTACGATGGTATCACGCAACCCGCGGATCCCGTCGCCAACCAAACGGAATCAACAACGCGGGTGGCAAGAACAAACTAGATGTTTGCCGGATGATGACACCGATGTTCGACAAACCGACCGCAATTTCTGCGAGGGTTTGTGAGAACTGATTTGAGTCCGGGCCACGACCGCCTGATAAGTCGAGGGATATTGTGAGCACAATTGACCATCCTGTCTCGTCCCATGATCTGCATCATGCCCATCATGAGCCTGGGTTCGTGCGGAAGTACATCTTCTCCACCGACCATAAAATCATCGGGATTCAATTCCTGATCACCACGCTCATCATGTTGATGTTCGGCGGGGCATTGGCGTTGGCGGTTCGCTGGCAGTTGGCGTTTCCGTGGTCTTATGTGCCGATCTTCGGCAACATTATCGAACAGTTCGCACTCCAGGGCGGCCAAATGTCGCCGGAGTTCTACACCATGCTGTTCACGATGCACGCTTCAGTGATGATCTTCCTTGTCATCATCCCAGTGTTGGCCGGTGCCTTCGGAAACTTTTTGATCCCTCTGATGATCGGGGCCGACGACATGGCCTTTCCGGTCCTCAACATGCTGAGCTACTGGTTCATGTGGCCGGCGATTTTCTGCTTTGCGATGGCCACGGGATTGGGAGCGGGACTGAATGGTGTCGAAGGCGCAACCGCTGGGGCAGCATCCGGTTGGACCAGTTACCCAGTTCTCTCCGCGGTCCAGGCCGCTGCACCAGGTTCGGGAGCCGCACAGAACTGGTGGCTTCTTGGTCTGACATTGGTCGGGGTGTCGTCGATGATGGGGTCTGTCAACTACATGACCACCATCATCAACATGCGAGCACCTGGCATGACGTTGTTCCGCATGCCGCTCACGATCTGGGCGATGTTCATCACCGCAATTCTGCAGGCCTTTGCGTTGCCTGTGTTGACTGCGGCCGGGTTTATGCAATTGGGTGACCGTGTTTTCGGTACGACCTTCTTCATACCCGGTGGTTTAGATATCAACAATACCGACCCGAGTGTTGGTGGCGGACAACCGCTGCTTTGGCAGCACTTGTTCTGGTTCTATTCTCACCCGGCGGTTTACATTATGTTGTTGCCGGCGATGGGGATGGTTTCCGACATGCTCGCCGCCACGAGCCGTAAACCGATTTTCGGTTACAAACCGATGGTGTACTCGATGGCCGCCATCGCAGGGCTTGGGTTCATCGTGTGGGGACACCACATGTTCACAAGCGGCATGAACCCCGCTCTCGGAATGACCTTCATGGTGTCGACTATGATGATCGCCCTCCCATCTGCCATCAAAGTATTTAACTGGATTGGCACTATTTGGGGTGGTCGACCGGTATTTAACACCGTCTTTCTGAATAGCGTGGCGTTTGTGTCGATGTTCATCGTCGGTGGACTTTCCGGCATCTTCATGGCGGCGGTTCCTGTCGACGTCTACTTCCACGACACCTACTTCATCGTCGCTCACTTCCACTATGTGTTGTTCGGGGCCACCTTGTTCGGTGTGTTCGGGGGGATTCACTTCTGGTTCCCGAAAATGTTCGGACGAATGATGAACGATACCGTCGGCAAGATTCACTTTGTGCTGACGTTCATCGGGTTCAACTGCACGTTCTTCCCGATGCACTTGCTCGGTATTTCCGGGTTGCCTCGACGATACGCCGACCCGTACATCCATCCGTATCTTGAGCATCTGTTGAATATGAATCAGTTCATGACGATCTCCGCGATGCTGATGGGGTTTGCACAGTTCCTGTTATTAGGCAACTTCCTGTACTCGATGTTCTACGGCAAAAAATGCGGGCGAAACCCGTGGAATGCGAACGGCCTGGAATGGACCGCACCGTCGCCTCCTGGTCACGGCAACTTCGACATTCCACCTGTCTGCTATCGGGGCCCTTACGAGTACGCGTCGCCTTTGGTGCCTGATCAGGATTACCTCCCGCAAACGCATCGACTGGCGTCAGTGCCCAATCCAAACCCAACCACTACCTCCTAATAGACTTTCTTGACCCAGAATCGTTCCATTGACGATCGACTAGTTGACTTCCATGACTTCCTCGGATTACCGCCCCGTTGTTCATCGTTACGCCCTGTTGATGTGCGGCATCGCTTTGCTGCCCCTCGTCATGGGTGCGTTGACGACCACACTGAAAGCGGGGTTGGCATTCCCGGATTGGCCCACTTCCGATGGTCAATTCATGTTGACCTACCCATGGTTCAAGGACTGGGTGCGAGGAGCTACGGAAAAATTCTGCGAGCACGGTCATCGACTGGCCGGAGCCTTGATCGGGTTTGTCAGCATCGGTTTTGTGTTTGTCGCTTGGCGATTTGAACAACGTCGCTGGGTCCGAGCGATCGCTGTTGGCGTATTGCTCGCGGTCATTTTCCAAGGACTACTCGGCGGCGGGCGGGTGCAACTTCGAGCGACAACGCTTGCGATGGTTCACTCGATCTGTGGAGCGCTCGTTTTCGCAAGTATCGCCGTCGTGGCAGTGATGACCAGCCGATCTTGGTGGACCGTCACCGACGAACTCGAACGTGTATCATCACCCGTCTCAGAACTTTGGCAACGCTTGAATCGTCTGTATGTTTTGGCAATCGTGACCCCGATTTTACTGATCGCCCAATACCTTCTTGGTGGTTGGTTGCGACATTTCGGTGGCGGATTGTATGAACACATCGGCGGTGCCGTCATCGCTTGGGGATGTCTGATTGCCACTAGTGTCCTCGCCATGCGGTCACAAATCCCGTGGGTCAAACACGGTGGTCGAACATTGCTGATTTTGGGCACGCTGCAAGTTTTGCTGGGACTTGGTGCCTTTGTGGTCCGGTTCGGATTCGCACCACTCGGACTTGTGGCAGAAATGCAATCCGTAACGCAGACGGTCGTGCGAACGATGCACGCGGTCATCGGCATGGCTCTACTTGCGAGTTCACTCGTGGTTCTTGCTCGATGTATGCGAGTTCGTTACACCTTGCAGGAACAACTATCGTCAACGGTGAACAATGGCTCGAACCACTCACCGATTAGCCACCCGATGGGGTCGGCACTTGTTGAAGGGGGATCTCGGTGAGTACGTGGAATCGTGAAGCAACAGTCACACCAACCGCGACCGGTCGTTCGGTCGATTCGGTGGTGATTGCTTCACCGCTCAGTTCGCCCAAGTGGTCAGCCCAACCGATTTCCTGGGCACGCTTGGCCGATTATCTCGAAATGACCAAACCGAAAATCGCGGTGCTCGCTTTGGCAACCGTGACATTCGGCTATGTACTGGCAAGTGGGACCACCATCGATCGTGCCGGTTTGATGCATGCGTTTGTGGGCATCACCTTGGTGGCGGTTTCATCGAGTGTCTTGAACCAATTCCTCGAACGCGACACCGATCGCCGAATGGATCGCACCCGCAATCGACCGATGGTTGCCGGTCGCGTTGCCCCGGTGGAAGGGTTGGTGTTCGGCTTAGCAACCGGTTTGATGGGAACGATCTATCTCGCGGTCTTTGTGAATTTGCAGACCGCGGTTCTTGGCGTGCTGACTTTGGTCACGTATGTCGGAATCTATACCCCGCTCAAACGAACAAGTTCCTACTGCACGACTGTCGGAGCAATCCCTGGTGCATTGCCGCCGGTGTTGGGCTGGAGTGCCGCCGGTGGCGCGTTAGATTCCGGCGCTGCCGCGTTATTCGCCATTCTCTTCCTGTGGCAGTTCCCACACTTTTTGGCAATTGGCTGGTTGTACCGTAGCCAGTATGAACGTGCGGGGCTGAAAATGTTGCCGGCATGTTGGGCGAATCGCAACCTGACTGGGGCCTTGGCGGTCCTGTATGCGTTAGCCCTGTTGCCGGTCAGTTTGCTGCCATCCTTGGTAGACATGGCGGGTTCGGCTTATTTCGCAGGGGCGATTGTGCTGGGCATCGGCTATCTTGTTTGTGCAATCATGTTCATGATCAGTGAAACGCGGGCGTCGGCTCGTCGTTTGTTATGGACGTCCTTGTTGTATCTGCCTTTGCTGCTGACCATTTTGACCTGGGACCATTTTCAACTGCTGCGTTGATTCAACATTTGCGAACGCGGATTGACGGGTTCACTCTCGGATTCAAAGACGAAATTCATGGCTGACACCACCGCTCATCACACGCCGTCCCCTTCGCCGCTCAAAATGGGCATCCCGATTCCGAACTCCAAGTTGGGAATGTGGCTGTTCCTCGGCACAGAAATCATGTTCTTCACGGCGTTTATCGGTACGTATATCGTGCTGCGAATTGGTTCGCCGAATTGGCCGACCGATCCGAACGTCACGCATATCAAAGTGTTTTGGGGTGGCCTCAATACCTTCGTGCTGATCTTCTCGAGCTACTTGGTCGTGCTCGCTCATGAAGCGATGGTTCACCGCGAATACGGCAAAGCGTGGAAACTGCTGCTGTTTGTATTCCTAGCCGCCTGTGTGTTCTTGGGTATTAAGAGCTACGAATACTACGGAAAATTCGACCACGATATCCTCCCCGGCCACATCGCCGAAACAGACCAACAAGCGTTACTCAAAGTCGTTTCGGAAGCGCGAACGGCGCTCGATGAACGCACCAACGAACTGCTTCCCGACGGTGCTGTCTACGATCGGCTTGAAAAAGAAGGTCTTACCCCCACGCAAATCGATGCACGAATTGCCAAGGCTGCGTTGCTCGATGCCAGTAACAAACGCAAAGATCTCGCAGCGGAATCCGGGGCGATCGAGACGCTCCGCGAGGAAGTTAAAATCTTCGAAGGTCGAGAAAAAGATCTCTCGGAAGCCGAACTGAGCGAATACCAAGTCAAACGTGAAGTTCTCGCCGAAGCGGAAGAACGCGAGCCCGAAATTCGTCGACTACTTGCATTTGCTGAAGAAGTCCGCGTGCTGGAATTGCATGTTCGCGAAAACGTGTCTCTGTCGGTGCCGTTGGGAACCGAAGACGTCGCGCTTGTCACCAAAGACGGCAAACGCATTGTCGGTCAACTGGACCCCGGTAACGAACCGGACTCGGGCGTGATCAAGGTGATCACCGAAGACGGCGAAACTGTCGAAGTCTCACAAGAAGACATCTCCGAAGAACAGTCGGCAGGTTTGGCTCCGGCAATCACGCTGGCTGAAGTTTCCCAGCGTCTGAATAACTTGCGGAATTTCGGCGTGGTCTCTTACGGCAATGGGGAAGGCGAACCGAAGGAAGTTCTCGGGGCATTGCAACTTCCCGGCGAAGCCCACGGTCACGGCGGACATTCCGCTGAAGCCGAATCCAGCGAAGAACACGCGGAGACCGTTCGCATCGTCAAAGCAGACAAGGCGGGTTTGCTTCCGCTGCAAAGCCAGCAAAAAGACGCCACGATCGAGTTCTCCGAAGAAAAGTACAGCGAAGTCTCGGTCGATCGTTGGTATGGCCCGATGATGGACCATGTGCACGACCCGCACCCGATTGTCTACGGCAACTTGTTTGCGTCGATGTATTTCCTGATGACGGGTTTCCACGCGATTCACGTGATCGTGGGTATGATTCTCTTTGGTACGGTTCTTCTTCAGGGTTCGCGACTCAATGGGGCCTGGACCGATTGGGTGGAAAACAGCGGCTTGTACTGGCACTTCGTCGACTTGGTATGGATTTTCCTCTTCCCGCTTTTGTATATTGTTTGACCAAATCTCCCGGTGAATTTCGAGTTCCCGAATCGATCATGGAATCGTGTTGCTCATGGCTAATACACAATCAGGTCACAAAGTTCATTACGGCTTGATCTTCTTCTTTCTCTGCATTTGCACGGCGTTGTCGTGGATCGCGGACGAAGCCAAGCAGAACGGGTGGCTCACCAACTGGGCGGTCATCGCCGTCATTGTGTTGGCCATCGCAGTCGCCAAAGCAATGTTCGTGCTAACGTACTTCATGCACTTGAAGTTCGAAGGCAAGTGGAAGTTCATTCTGTTGGCTCCCACCACGGTTTTAGCGATCGGTTTGCCGTTGGCTTTGCTGCCGGATATCGGTCTGCATTACTACACGAACACCGCTCCACAAATTCAGGACGCGGCCCCGGAAACCACCGAAGCAGTCGTAGAGCCGGAATCTCCGGAGCAACATTGATCGACGTCGTCCGCATCTGATTTCCTCTTTTGGCTGACGACTACCCGTGTCCGTCTCTGACTCTATTATCTCGGTTCGCGAACTCGGTTATCGCTATCCCCAATCCGACTCCGTCGCACTGGACAGCGTGGCGTTCGCTGTTCAACCGGGTGAGATCTTTGGTCTACTTGGACCGAATGGAAGTGGCAAAACCACGCTCTTCCGCTTGCTCTCTACGCTATTGCCGTTGGGCCAGGGTGAAGCGAGTATTTGCGGATATGACCTCAAATCGCAAACCGCTGACGTTCGACGCACGATCGGCGTGACATTTCAATCGCCGAGTCTCGATCCGCATCTGACGGTGACGGAGAATTTGTCTCACCAAGCCCGACTTTACGGGTTGCCACGACAGACAACACGGGACCGGATCGCCGAATTGCTGGACCGAATGCGATTGACTGATCGGCGGGGCGATCTCGTTTCGACACTTTCCGGCGGGTTGAAGCGTCGTGTTGAAATTGCCAAAGGTTTGATTCACCGCCCGCGAGTCTTGCTTCTCGACGAACCAAGCACTGGTCTGGACCCGGGTGCCCGACAGGATCTCTGGCGGTACTTGGCGGAATTGGTTGGTGAGTCGGCGTTGACGATTCTCGTCACCACGCATCTCATGGACGAAGCGGAACAGTGCAAACGACTGGCGATTCTCAACGAAGGCCAACTCGTTGCAATCGGTTCGCCAGAGGAATTGCGAGCTTCCATCGGCGGTGATTGTCTGACGATCGATTGCGAGAACCCGGAAGCTTTGGCAGCACGTCTTCGCGATCGTTTTGGAGTCGATCCGCAAGTCATCACCGATGGTATCCGTATTCAAACCGAAAGCGGCACGCCACTTTTTGAAAACATCATTGGCGAATGTCGTGAGGAAATGACGAGCATTACCTTCGGCAAACCGACTTTGGAGGACGTGTTCATTAGCCGAACCGGTCATCGGTTTTGGGAAGGACAACAAGCATCCTCATGAGCACTGCTGCCATCGCGGATTCCCAATCGTCGTTGATTGCCGCCGCCGGAACATTGGTTCGACGCGAGTTAGTTCGATTTCTGCGGCAACGTTCGCGTGTCGTGGGTGCATTGGGGCAACCCGTCGTTTTTTGGATTTTGTTCGGTGCGGGACTGCAAGGTTCGTTCAAAACGCCCAGCTGGGTGCCCGCCGGTGAAACGCTTTCGTATCAAGAATATTTCCTGCCTGGCATCATCGCATTGATTTTGCTTTACACCGCGATCTTTTCGACCGTCTCGATCATCGAGGATCGTCGTGCCGGGTTCATGCAGGGCGTGCTGGTCTCACCCGCACCGCGATTAGCGATCGTACTGGGGAAACTGATCGGCGGCACGATCCTCGCGGTCGGACAGGTCGTGATTTTTCTCGGTCTCGGACCACTTCTGGCATGGGTCGGCCTAGCACCGCCGATTCCTTGGATGCAATCGTTGCCGCAGGTTCTTGCGGTACTGTGTTTTCTCACGACGTTTGCACTCGCGATGACGGCACTCGGTTATATCGTCGTGTGGCCGATGAGCAGCACGCAGGGGTTCCACGCCATCATGATGGTGTTCCTCACACCGATGTGGCTGCTTTCGGGGGCGTTCTTTCCGGGAGAAGGCTCGGTGTGGTTGAGTTGGATTATCCGCCTCAACCCCATGACCTATGGAGTCGCAGGACTCAGACGGCTGATGACGCCGCATCTCGACTTGGCGGTGACTCCCACTTTCCCAAGTTTACCGATGAGTGTCGGAGTGACGATTCTGTTCGGAACCGTCTGTGTCGGGCTCGCTGTGATGCAGACGCGTAGCCGGAACCTGCGAAACGTGCAATAATAACGCATCCCCTGCACATCGCTCCGCTCGATTTGTTCTCACAGTTTCAGCGAATCGAACGTACGGATGAGGTAGGACTGACATTGTGATTCGTTTGAGGAACTGTCGATGCAGACAGATCAAAATTTAGAACAACCACCTACGCGATCGAAACGGTCTCGATTAGTGATCGTCTCGTGGATTCTGTTAATTATTAGCGGCACGTTATTGGGATGGGTCGTCGCGGAGTCGGCCCGTCGCAATCGTGAACGAGTCGATCCTCGTGAAGTGCTATCCAACGAACAACCCACGGTTCCCGCCGAACTCATTTGGCCATCGGAAGGTGTCGCCGATTTTTCTTTCGTCGATCAGGATGGCAATACCGTCACGCGGGACGATTTGCTCGGAAAGCCGTGGGCAGTCGGGTTTGTGTTTACTCGCTGTGCTGGTCAGTGTCTGAACCTGACGGCCGGTTTGAAGGAAATGCAGGACCAACTCCAAGACACCGACGTGCGGCTGGTCTCCCTCTCGGTCGATCCGAAATTCGACACCCCGGAAATGCTCAAGAATTACGCGACCAACTTCGGTGCGAATCCGGAAAAGTGGTTACACCTGACGGGCGATCAAGACGAGATTTATTCGCTCATCCAGAAGAGTTTCCTGATGCCGGTGCATGAAGAGACCGGCGAGAATCGCAAACCCGGTTTCGAAGTCCTGCATTCACCAAACTTGCTCCATGTGAACGCTCAGGGGAAAGTCGTTGGCAAGTACAACGGTTTGGTGGAAGACGAACGCAACGAGCTTGTCGACGCTCTCAAAGCCGAAGCCGAACAACTCGCGAAGGGGCCCATCATCACCGGTTCGCCGCGATTACCTGGCGTTGGTGAATTTGAACTCATCGAGCGTAGCGGACGCACCATCACCGAGAAGGATCTCCATGGCCAACCGTGGGCGGTGTGTTTTGTGTTCACCCGATGTGCGGGTCCGTGTTTGAACATCACGGCGAAGATGGCCCAGTTGCAACAACGCGTGAAGGATGATGACGTCCGGTTGGTCACGATCACCGTTGACCCCGCCTACGACAAACCGAAGGTCTTGCAGAACTATGCGGACAACTTCGGTGCCGACCCGGAGAAATGGTTGTTCCTCACCGGGGACAAGGAATACGTCTATCCGCTATTGCGAACCGCGTTTCGTCAGGCGGTCGCGGAACACACGGGTGAGGCTCGTCAACCGGGGTACGAAGTGTTCCACACAACCGATGTGCTACATATCGATGCCGAGGGGAACATCGTCAAACGGTACAACGGTGCCAGCGATGCGGAGATGATGGAACTTGCATTCGCATTACGTGACGAAGCCGAACGCCTGCGACAAACCTCCGCGAAACCGAGTCAACCTGCGATCGCTGAAGAACCGTAACTCAACAATTCTTACAACTTGAACGGACCAATTTCGTGCCAGAGTGGGTCAATCTTTTACCGACTGTGAACGCGAGCCTGAATGGGTTGGCAACGGTGCTGCTCGCGGTGGGTTACGTACTGATTCGACGCGGTCGCGTGACGGCTCACAAATGGACAATGCTTAGCTCGTTCGCCGTTTCGATTGTGTTCCTCGGCTGCTATTTGGTCTATCACTATTATGTCGGTTCAAAGAAATTCCCGGGCACGGGAGCGGTGCGAATCGTTTATCTGGCGATTCTGGTGACGCACATCATTTTGGCTGCTGCGGTGCCGTTTCTGGCGAGCATTACGATCTACCGGGGATTGAAAGGGCAGTTCGACAAGCACCGTCGCATCGCAAGAATTACCTGGCCAATTTGGATGTACGTTTCGGTTACAGGTGTGATTATTTATTTCATGTTGTATCATTGGGTGGCAGCCCCAGTTTGACGGGCGTCATCTTGCAAGGATCGAAAACCATGTCCCGATTTATCCAACGCGTCGTTCTGGCAATCGCGATTTTGGTGAGCACCGTCGGAACCGCGTCGGCGTGCCCGATGTGCAAGGAAGCCAACAAGAAAGATTCGAGCCTGCCGCAGGCGTACATGTACAGCATTCTGTTCATGATGTCGATGCCGGTGCTCGTGTTTACCGGCTTGGGTGTGAAGTTGTATCGGCTACATCGCCAAGCCCAATCGGAGCAAGAAGCCGCCTCCGAGTTCAACGATTGGCAAGACCCGTGGACGCCGGGTGAGTAACCGGCCTGAAGCGAGACCGGCGCATGGATCTCACGCTGGAACAAGTCACCGAGATGGCCCCGGACAGTAGTTCGGCGGCCGCCGGTAAGAAGTTGATGGCCCTCAAGAACTGGCCGGATGTGGGGCGTGACGACGCTTCGCTGTGGGGGAAGTGTCAGGGCAGCAAGGTCTATCAAATTATGGTGGACCTTTCGAATCTCGGGTACAAGTGCAATTGCCCGAGCCGGAAGTTCCCCTGCAAGCATGTGCTCGGTCTCTTGATGCTGACGGCAGCATCTCCCGACGCCGTCGCGGAAGCGACTCGTCCGGACTGGGTCGACGATTGGCTCAGCAAACGCCAAGCACGAGCCGCGAAAAAAACCGAGGCAGCCGAAGCTCCCAAGAAACCTGTCGACGAAAAAGCTCAAAAACGTCGAGCCGCCAAACGCGAAAAGTTGGTGACCGATGGACTCGAACGGCTCGACTTGTGGATGAAGGATCTTGTGCGAACCGGGCTGGCAGGTCTGGAAGCGAAACCGCTTTCGTTTTGGGACGAGCAAGCCAAACGACTTGTCGATGCCCAAGCCGGTGGGTTGGCGTCACGGGTGGCTCGATGGGCGGAAATTCCCGGTGCGTCACGCGATTGGCCAAAGCAGTTGCTCTCGGAGTTTGGCCGCGTGAAGTTGTTGCTCAAAGCATTCGAGCGGATCGAACAACTCTCGCCAGAGTTGCAGAGCGATGTGCGGCAGATCATCGGTTGGAACATCGGCAAAGACGAATTGAGTTCCGACGGCGAGAACGTCGACGATAGTTGGATCATTGTCGGTCAGTGGATCGATGACGACGGACGCATTCGTTCGCAGCGATCCTGGGTTCTTGGGCGGAAGACCGGTCGCATGGCGTTGGTGCTGCAATTCGCGGTCGGTGGGCAACCATTCGCGGAGTCGATCATTCCCGGCTCCGAGCAAACTGGCAAACTCGTGTTCTATCCCGGTGCCTCCGGTCAACGAGCGAAGTTCGTCAGTCACGAGGGCGAGTTGACTTCGGTGCAATCTCGAATTCCTGGCTGTGACACAATCGATGAGTTTCTCGGTTCCGTTAGTGATGAATTGGCCAAGCAGCCATGGCTCGATGCGTTCGGCTGTGTGTTGCATGATGTCACGCTCATTCCGGGCGAAGACTGGATCCTCCGCGATCAGCAGGGGAACGGTTTGCCAATGCGGGGGCGTGATCATTGGAAAGCGCTAGCGATCACGGGTGGTCAGCCGGTCGACATTGCAGGTGAATGGGATGGGCATCAACTGCGATTGCTCAGCATCTATGAAGACGGTTCAACATTTCGGAATCTGTGACGATGGAAGAACTCACCAAAGTCGCATTGACGGGCACTTCGCGAGCCGGGCAAAAATCGCTCGCGGTGAGCGATGGCGTGGGCGTCGAACTTGTCAACCAACTGAAAAGCGATCCGGAAGACACGCTGCTTCTGCAGGCCGGTGTGCAGACGGTTGGTGAGCAAGCCGGTCGGTTGGCAGTATCGGATGTGCCCGCGATTACGCCCGCGCCGAGCGATTCACAGGCATCCGGTTCGCGACGATTGGCGGGACTTCTGCAAAATGCGTTTGCGACGAATTCCAAAGACTTGCTCGCTGAATTTCTAAGACAGATGCGGGGCGGTGGCTTGGTGTTGCCGCCGGATTTATTGCCGATGGCTCTCGACGTTAGCGATGCGAATCTCCGCGAGCAACTTTTGCCGGTACTTGGGGAACGCGGACGGTGGCTGAGTGAGTTTCGTCCAGAGTGGAAATGGGTTCGCACGGGTGTCGCCAGTTTGAGCGGACGCGACCGAGACGTCCTGCAAACCGAATGGGAACATGGCACGATTCGCGACCGGTGCCAAGTTCTCAGCACGATTCGTCGAGCCGACGCGGAGGAAGGTCGAACGTGGTTGGAAGCAACGTTCGCCGGAGAAAAGGCCGAATACCGGGCTCGATTGCTCGGCACGTTCGAACATGGGTTGTCAGCCGACGACGAGGAATTCCTCGAAGCGGCACTCGATGATCGGAGCACGCAAGTGCAAGCGGTGGCCGCAGAATTGTTGTCCCGATTAGCGGAATCGGCACTTGCGAATCGAATGCGAACTCGCGGGGAAGCGATGTTATCGCAGGTTCCCGATACGGATCGAGCTTGTGGTTTTCAACTGCAATGCGATCCGCCTGAAAAGCTCGACAAAACTTGGAAACGTGACGGCATCGCCAGCAAAGCACCATCCGGGCAGGGCAAGCGGGCGTATTGGACGGAAGCGGTGTTGTCGACGATCCCACCATCGCATTGGGAAGCAAAGTTCAATGCTTCACCGGAGGAACTTATTCAAGCCGTCCGTGGCGGCACGTTTGATCGGCCGATTCTCAAGGCTTGGGTCACCGCAGCGGTCCGATTTATTGGGAGCGAATCGCAGTCCGGTGATTGGTTGAGGCCGCTTTGGAATTATTGGGCGGATCTCGCGGACCGACTCAAAGGCAAAGGGCGTGAGGAAGCATTCGCGCAACTCCACACAATTTTGCCGATGATGTCGCCCACGCAGATCGAGACGACATTTCTCCCGCTCTTGGAAAAAACCGCTGCGGATCATGCGTTGGAAATCGCGAGTTTACTCGGGTTCGTTCCACAGCCTTGGGGTGAGAAACTCGGACGGACTTACCTAAACGTAGTCCGTCCGATTCTGAAAGCTTCCACCCGAAATGCGAGTTACCAGTGGAGCAACACGTTGTTCACCGCAGCGAAGGCGTTGCCTCGTGAAGTGTTCGAAGACGCCCTTCAGGAGTGGGAAGTCGCCGCCGCTGAGAAATCCACTTGGCACAGCCAATCCATCCTCAAGGAAACCGAACGCTTTCAGGAAATCATCCGCACGCGTCAAAGTTTCTACGAGGAAGTTCAAACCACGCCGTAGGCCAACATGGCGTCGGCGACTTTGACGAAGCCGGCGATGTTGGCTCCGTCGACGTAGTTGACCCAACCGTTGTTGTCGTCGCCATATTGCACGCACTTTTCGTGAATGCCTCGCATGATCGACTGGAGTTTGCTGTCGACTTCCTCGCGGGACCAACTGATGCGGACTTGGTTTTGGCTTTGCTCCAAACCGGAGACCGCGACCCCACCGGCATTCGCGGCTTTCGCCGGACCGAACAGAATTTTTGCTTTCAAGAATTCTTGAACGGCTTCGTATTCGCTGGGCATGTTCGCCCCTTCACAGACGACTTTCACGCCGTTTTTCAGCATGATACGTGCTTCGTCGCCGTTGATTTCGTTTTGCGTCGCGCAGGGAAACGCGATGTCGGCGGGCACGCCCCAGGGACGTTGATCGGCGTGAAACTCGGCCTTCGGATACTTCTCGACATACTCGCTGATCCGTCCGCGTTGGACTTCCTTGAGATGTTTCACGTAGGCGAGTTTGTCTGCATCAATGCCATCGGGATCGTACACGAAACCGCCGGAGTCGGAGAGCGTGAGCACTTTCGCACCAAGTTCGGTCGCCTTCTGACATGCGTATGTCGCCACGTTGCCCGATCCGGAAACGAGACAGGTTTTGCCTTTCATTCCGTCGCCGATTTGTTCGAGCATGTGATTGCAGAAGTAGACACAGCCGAACCCGGTCGCTTCGGTTCGCACCAAACTTCCGCCGAACGCCAAGCCTTTGCCGGTCAGAATGCCGCTAAATCGGTTTCGCAGCCGTTTATACATCCCGAACAGATAGCTAATTTCACGACCACCCACGCCGATGTCGCCTGCGGGCACGTCGGTGTCTTCGCCAATGTGTCGAGCCAGTTCGACCATTAGGCTCTGACAGAACCGCATGACCTCACGATCGCTTTTGCCCTTCGGATTGAAGTTTGAACCACCTTTACCACCGCCCATCGGCAGCCCGGTCAAACTGTTCTTGAAGGTTTGCTCGAAGCCGAGGAACTTCAGAATGCTTTGATTGACCGACGGGTGAAACCGCAATCCACCTTTGTAAGGGCCAATAGAATTGTTGAACTGCACCCGCCATGCCCGGTTCGCACGGATGTTACCTTCGTCGTCTTCCCAACTGACGCGGAAGATGATGATGCGATCCGGTTCGGTCATCCGTTCGAGAATCTGCGCTTCCTTGTATTTGGGGTTGGCCATCACGAATGGCATGACCGATTCCACAACTTCGTGAACAGCCTGATGGAACTCGGTTTCGTGGGGGTTCCGGCGTTCCAAGCCGTGCATGAAATGTTCAATTTCTTCTTGGAGCGATTGAGAATCAGTAGAACCTGTCATGAGATCAGTCCTTGAGAGAGAGATTGGCGATCGATGCGGAACACGCGTGAGTAGGCTGATAGCGTGCCCAGTTTAGGCAACCTCGTCAAGTGTTGGAGTTATTCGAGGGGTGTAAAGGCTAGAGAACAGCGAGCCGGAAAAGGCCAATCACGCAAAATTTCCTCCGCTTCTCGGCCCTCTGCTCTCTGCTGCCAAGCGAGTTCGTCTTGCTCGAATTTGCGGAAGTCGATATGGTCCCGCACTTCACGTCAAAGAATATCCGAACCGTTCCATTCCAACTCGGTGTCGACCGTTCCGGTCACACTGTGACTTGCCTAGTCTTCACATCTTGCGGCATGGAGGTCGCTGATATGAAATCCGTCTCGAAAACAGTTTGGTCACTGGGCATTCTGGTGAGTGCTTTGGTTGTCTCATCAAGTGGGACGCTTCAGGGCCAGGATTTCCGCATCTACACTCGTGTCTATAACGAAGCCGCTGCGAAAGAAACACGAGGCGCGGTGCTGGGGCGGAGTTTGTCGCTGTTTCATGCCGGCAAAGTTTACGACTACATCGAGAACGGCAGCGAAAGTGAAGTCATCATTTATGAGCCGTCACAGGAACGGTTTACGGTGTTGAACACATCGCGAAACTTGGCGACCACGATTCACTTCGACGAAGTCGCTCACAAGATGCATTTGGCTCGGCAAGTCACGGAAGATCGGATTGCCGAACTGGAAACACAACAGCCGCCCGCATCGCGAGATGTGCTAGACAAACTTCGGTTTCCTTTGGAAGGCAATTTCGTCGAGCACTTCGATGACGAACAAAAGCTGCTCACGCTATCCAGCCCCCATCTGACGTACTCGGCCAAGTGCGTGCAGATTCCGAACGAAGGCGTTGTGGACTTCTATCTTCAGTACGCCGATCAAATGGCTCAGTTGAATTACGTTTTGCATCCGAATGCGTTGTTCCCGAAACCGCGTTTGGAGTTGAATCGGCATTTGCGACGACGAGAATTGTTGCCGGTGGAAGTCCGATTGCGTTCGAACATTGGCGTGGAAACGCAACTCCGAGCCGAACACCAAGTCCACTGGAAACTCGACGCCGGTGACCGCAGCCTGATTCACGAATGGGAATCGACGCTCAAGAGTGAACTCACAAAGAACGTGCCCCTCAACGAATATCAACGCGCTTTGCTGATCAGCCAAATGTCCCGCCGGTAGTCAGATCGAGAACGGGACACAAAGAACTGAGTACGTCATCAAACCTCCGCTGTTTCGATCCGCGTTGAGAACAATTCCCACCGCGGACGACGAACAGGGCTTGTCGATCTGCCCGGATGCGATAGAGTAACCGCTGCGAACTGCGATGTGCGTTTCGCACAGTGAACGCGTCCAGGGGATCGGCATGAGTTCAGGCAGACAGTACCAAGAACGTCCGTTGGTCAAATCGAAAATCGTGGCGACCGTCGGGCCTGCCAGCCAGGAACCGGCTCGTTTGCGTGAACTGGTGGAAGCGGGCGTCGACATTTTCCGGCTCAACTTCGCACATGGCGAGTATTCGCAGTTGGAAGAGGTCGTGAAGTCCATTCGCAAGATTTCCGAGGAATTGGAACGGCCAATCGGCATTCTCGGCGATTTATCCGGCCCCAAGATTCGTTTGGGCGAACTCCCCGGCGACAGCATTTTCTGTCAGATCGGTGAGCACTTCCATTTCGTGCGGGACGATAACATCGATGAACCGCACCACCTGACCTGCACGTACCCCCAATTGATCGATGACCTCCGCAACGGCGATCGGGTATTGCTCGCCGACGGTACGGTGGCGATGCGAGTCATTGGCAAGCACATGGACGAAGGCCGCGTCGCATGTGTGGTGGAGAATCCCGGAATAATCCGCTCGCGTCAGGGCATTAATCTTCCCGGAGCCACGTTGAGTGCCCCGAGTCTCACCGAGAAAGACTATGAGGACTTAGCATGGGCGATCAAACATGAACTCGACTTCATCGGTCTGAGTTTCGTGCGGAGTGCCAACGATTTGCAGCTGCTCAAACGCTCGATTCAAGCGTTGAAGCCCACGGTTGTGCCCGATGTGGTGGCTAAGATCGAGAAGATGGAAGCCGTCACCGATCTCGATGCGATTCTCGATCTGACAGACGCCGTTATGGTCGCGCGAGGGGATCTCGGAGTTGAAGTGGAGATCGCACACGTACCCGCGATGCAAAAGCAAATTATTCAGCTCTGTAATCGTCATCGCATTCCGGTGATCACGGCGACGCAGATGCTCGATAGCATGCAGGAAAACGAACGTCCGACGCGTGCCGAGGCCAGTGATGTCGCGAATGCAATTCTCGACGGCAGCGACGCGGTGATGCTCTCGGGCGAGACGGCCATCGGCAAACATCCGGTGGCTTCGGTTTCGATGATGAGCCGCATCGCGATCGAAGCGGAACGCCTCGTCAAACCGAACCCCAGTATCGACACCGACAGCCAACCCAGTTCACGGGCAACGCTGGTCACGGAAGCCGTCACGCTGGGTGCCGGTGCCGCGGCGGAGCATCTCGAAGCGGATTTGATTGTCGTCGCCACGCACTCCGGCAAGACGGCTATGGCGTTGTCGAAACAACGCGGACAAGTGCCGATTCTGGCCCTCACCGACTCGCAACCTGCCGCTCGCCGGATGTGTCTGTATTGGGGCATCCAAGCGATTTACACGACTGTCGTGCAGGAATCGCCGCAGAAAGTGTTAGATTTTGTCATCGCCTGGGGTCGTGAACACGACATCCTCACCCGAGGCAGCCGCGTGGTTCTCGTAACGAGTTCGAACTGGGCCAAAACGCAAGAAGGTAAAGACTCGCTCCTCGTCCACGCGATTCCTTAGTCGAGTGGAAACACCGAAGTTGCCAGTGCAGGAAACTTCATCGATATAGCGTCGTGGGTGGCATGCCCACGGTTTGACGTGGGCATGATTGGACATTCAAACATCGCTGGCCCATGCCCACCCCGCTTTCCGATCGGTCAAATCGCTCGGCACGGCTCATAGAGCCGTGGCACACGTTTGGATTGTGATCTACGCGTGGATTGTGATCTATGCGGCGGCACGTTTCAGACGGTCGTTGAGGGCGCGACCGAGTCCGTGTTGAGGGAAGGAGTCGGCGACGATTCCGTCGAGATCGAGGGCATCGAGTCGCCGTAACGCGGCGAAGAAGTTCGCGGCTGCTTCGACAAGATCACCAGTCGGCGACAGCACTTCGACCACTTGCCAACCGTCGCGCGAGCTGGGTTCTTCGAACGCGAGTAGTCCCAATCGGCGTGTCGAATCCGCTGCGGTGGTCGTGTCTCGAATTTGCAGCGGTGTGCGAGGGGCGTAATGACTTGGCAACATTCCCGGTGCCGACGGGTGGGATTCATCCGCTGTCACAGGCATCGCGATGGGTCCGATGACTTGTTCCAACTCTTCGACAGTCACGCCACCGGGTCGTAGCAATGTCGGCGGGTTCGTGGAGACATCGAGTACCGTCGATTCCACACCAACTCGGCACGGGCCGCCGTCGAGAATGTAATCAATTCTGGAACCGAGTTGCTCGGCGACGTGTTCGGCCCGGGTGGGGCTGATGCGTCCGAATGGGTTGGCACTGGGAGCGGCGATCGGTTTTCCCGCGGCAGCAATGAGGGCCCGGGCCTGTGGATGCTCCGGGATTCGCACCGCGACGGTCGGCAATGCTGACGTGACCAGATCGGGCACGATCGGTTTCTTCGGCAGGACCAACGTGAGCGGTCCCGGCCAGAATGCAGTTGCCAATTTTTCGACCAAGGGATTATCGTGTTCCGCAACCGTGTCGAGTTGGTCGAAACTCGCGAGATGCACAATCAGTGGATCGAAATGCGGTCGCTCTTTGACGGCGAAGATGCGCGAAACCGCATGTGGGTTCAATGCATTCGCGCCCAAGCCGTAAACCGTTTCAGTGCCGAACGCGACAACGCCACCATCGGCCAACAAACGAGCGGCGTGCTCCACATCGGTGCCGACCGGACATGCTGCAGAGGTTGTTTCGGATTTAGACGACATCGAGAATCAAGCAGGTGATGTTGTCTTTCGAACCGCCTTCTTGAGCCGCGTCCACAGCGGCTTGGGCGGCGGCTTGCGGATCGGAATTCTGCGTCAGAATTTCCGTGAGTTTGTCGTCCGACACGCCATCGGTGACACCGTCGGAACACATCAGGAACCGATCGCCTTTTTGCGGTTCAAGTTCTTTTGCCTCAGTACCGCTGCTGCCTTCTTTGGTGCCGAGATACCGATAGAGCACGTTGCGATAGCGGTGCGTCTTCGCGTCTTCGGCGGTAATCGTTCCCGCCCGACGAAGGGCTTCGGTCAGGGAATGGTCTTCGGTGAGTTGTTCCAATTGGCCGTTGCGGAACAAGTAAATCCGGCTGTCCCCGACACCGGCGGCAAACAAGCGTTGACCGACTTTTACGACCAAAGTGATCGTCGTGCCCATGTTATGAAACGCGGGCTCGATTTTGCCGAGCGCCATGATTTCGTCGTTGGCATACGCGACAGCTTCATCGATGGCTCGGCGAACCTCTTCGGTTTCACCGCTGTGGAAATCGATGAGTTGCTCGAACTTCTCGGAGATCAATTCGGTGGCGAGTTCGCTCGCCTTCTCACCCGCGGACTGCCCGCCCATCCCGTCAGCGACGAGGAAAAACCGACCCTCGGGATCGACGAAACCTCGATCTTCGTTGTTATCGCGGAAATTGCCGGTGATGCTGACAAATCCGCTGCGAATTTCAATCATGGCGACTGCCGGATCTGCAACAGGACATTAACGATGATAGTTCCGACCTCAGATCGAGGCCAAGTTGGTCGGTCTACACGTCCATAACAATTTTTTTAGGATGTGAGTCACAAGACATTATCGCATGCAACCCAGGAAACGCAACATCAGACGGTAACACGATCTGAGATGAACGGTCGCGGACGAACGCAAAAGGGTTTGCTTCGTCAATCACGCGGAGAAACACCGAGTTCGGTCGGCAACAATGCCTGCACCACATCATGCACACCCATTGCAGTCGATGTGATGAATAACTCTCCAGCCACGAATCCGGCGGTTGTTCCGAGGTGATACGCACGGCTTTCCACCATGCGGAAGACGCGTTCTTTGGACGGCGGAAACTGCGTGCGATAAGCCCGCACGGCATTGAGTTTCAAATCCAAAGTCTCGGAAATGTCTGCCACGAATTGCCCGCTGCCGTCGGTTCGGTGCAGCGAGTGAAAACCGAGCGGATACCAAATCATCTTGGGAATTGTATGGACCGGCAAACCATCGAAGTGCTCGTCCCATTTCGTCAGCCGGGAATAGAACACGGCCGCGTCGGTGATCTGCATGGCTTGCCAATGATCGGGCGATGCCATCGGTGTTTTTTCGGCGATGCCCATCACGATCTTCGGGCGATAACGTCGAAACACCTTCGCCAACTCACAGCGAGATTCGAAGCTGTCGAACAGCCGACGGTTCGGCAGTTCCAACGTATGCCGAACATGCACGCCGAGAATCCGAGCGGCTTCTTCGGCTTCCTGCATACGGACCTCGGGACCGGGCGAGAGCGGTGTCGGTTCACCGTCGGTCAGGTCGATGATTCCCACCCGATAGCCTTGCTGCACGAGTCGGGCCAGTGTTCCCCCGACGGCGATTTCGACGTCATCGGGGTGCGCTCCGACAGCGATCACGTCGAGCGGCTCCGGCAGTTCGGTATTGGAATCGGGGGCGGTCATGCCGACGGGTCCTCAAAGTTGGAAATCAATTTGGCGATGCGATGGGGATGCGTAATATGCGGAAGTTGCCCGCTGGTGTTCAACTTCTCGCTACACGCATTGGGCAAATTCGCGAGGAGTTCTTCCTGGCGAGCCGTCAAGACGCCGCCGTCGCCTTCGGTGCGGATGACAAGAATCGGTTGCTGAATGTGAGACAGCAACGAACGCAAGTCGTATCGGTGTGCCCAACGCGTTCGTCGGCTCAACGAGCGAACGGGCGTTTGGCCGCTGTTCTCGATGTAGAACGGCCAACGCACATGATCAAAGGGCGGAAACCACGATCGATGATTTTGTCGTGCAATCGCCTCTCGTCCCGGAAGGGATGCCATCCGTCCCGGCCAAAGAGTGGCACCAATCGACAAAAACCGTTCCGCGATTGCCATCCGCCAACTCGCAAACCCGGCCTGCACGACTGCCTTGGTACATCGCTGTGGAAACGAGGCGAGTAACTGCCAAGTCGGCAGACAACCAAACGACGTCGCGTAAACCATCCAGGTGTCGTCACCGAGTTCGTCCGCGATCGCGACGATGCTGTTTGCCCAAGCGGTCGGGGCTGGCAACTTCTGGGGATGTTCGATCATCACGCATCGGAAGTCGTCTTTGAGGAGATACGTCACAAAGGCGAACTGTTCGGCGTCTCCGAGAAATCCACCCAGAAAGTACAACGCCGGACCGCTGCCCCAAACACGTCCGGTCCATTCTTGGCCACCGGTCGAGACCGTCCACGCAGCGGCTTTGACGCGAAACTCGTCCAAGACAGCGCTCGTTGACAGCGGTGTCGGACAAGGTTCGCCGACGGTTTCACTCGGAGATTCGGGAGTCGAATCGACCGTCATATCGGACACCAACACTTTTCGTAAAGGCAGTTTCAGGACGATAACGTCCACAGTCTACAGAATGTCCGGAACGGTCCCAAGCACCGGATCGCGGCAATCTGAACTTTCCCTGATCATTGCTGAGCTCGTTCTGCATCCGTTAGGATGAACGAACGATAATTTGGTGTGGTTGGTTTACGGGCCAGTTGCATCGCCTCTAGTTAAGGCTACCGAACCAATGCCAGTTTATTCCCTTGCCTATGCGAGCCGAGCCAATCAAGAGTTCACATGGGATGAGCTCGAAGAATTGGGCGAACGCGCTGGCCGGAAAAACGTGAGCCTACGGATCACCGGTTATCTGTGTTATCAGGATGGGTCGTTCTTTCAGTATTTGGAAGGACCACTCGTTGCGTTGAACGGATTGATGGACGAGATTCGAATGGATCAACGTCACGATGTGTTCAACGAAATCGATTTGGGACAGATCGGAATACGGAACTTTCCTGACTGGAGCATGCGTGTCCTCAGTCAAGATGGTTTGAAGTTGATGCGAATGGAAGATGTCCTTCGACAGGTTCTCAGCACGATGACCGAAGTCGATTACGGTCGCGATCGGCTGCGAAAACTGATTCTGCCGATGGTGACTCGGATCGCGGATCGACAAACGATGCTAAGCGGTCCGCCTGGTTGATCGCCGCCCCCGGCGATTTTCGCATCACTGGCGAACATGAAACCTGTCCTCATTTGTTATAATCAGCCACTTACGAAACGATCAACTCCTGTTGGAGCACTGAAAACATGACTGCTGGGAAAATCGGATTGTCACTGGGTTTGGTACTGTTTGCCTCCGTCACGACCGGATTGGCGGCCGAACCTCTGAATACGCTGACAGACGAAGAGCGAAAAGCCGGCTGGCAGTTGCTGTTTAATGGCAAAGACTACACCGGTTGGATGTGCAACAACGGCAAAGAGATTGCCTCGCCGATCGAACAGCACGCCATGGTTCCCTACAAATCCGGTGGGTATCTGATTCTCCACAAAGAACCAATTAGCGACTTCATTCTGAAATGCGACGTCAAAATGCCCGAGCAGTGCAACAGCGGCATTTTCTTCCGCGTTGCCGACCCAAAGGACCCCGTGCAAACCGGTTTCGAGATGCAAGTGATGACCGGTGATGGTACGGGTTATCACGATTTTGGGGCCATTTACGACCTCGCCAAACCCAAGATGAACGCGGCCAGCCCGTCCGGCGAATGGACAGCGATTCAGATCAAGTGTCAAGGAGCACGCGTTCAGGTCAGCGTTAACGGAAAGCTGACGACCGACGTCAATCTTTCCGAGTTCACCGAGGTCGGGAAACGCCCGGATGGAACGTCGCACAAATTCGCTAAGTACAAGAAACCCGTCGCCGATTGGCCGCACAAGGGATATTTGGGATTCCAAGATCATGGGCATCCGGTGTGGTACCGCAATGTCAAATTGCTGGACCTCACCCAACACGAAACGCCCTGATCGAGCGGGCGTTTTATCTGTGACTAGGTGGTATTCCCGTCATTCCACACGGATTTGTGGTGAAAACTCCGTAGAAATCCGACTTCCTGATCCGTTTTGGGTTTGGAAGGGGTATCTGTAGATTGAAAGGAAGGGCTCCAGTTTCGAACAGTCCGGCGAGCGTGTCCGATTCCATGATGACCTTTCACGTTTCCGTGCCAGATCATAGTATACAGTGGTGCGATATATTTAGTGCTCGCCAACCTCTCTTAAACGGACGTTCATCCGTTTGCCTCGAACATGAGCCACACGAAAGAGTTTCTGGACCAACTCGTTCAGCTCGGTGTGCTATCGATTCCAGATATCAATCTGGACGATGAAACTGCGCTCAAAACGTTCCTGGCCGAACAAACCCTACAACAGCGAATCACGGACTTCCAACGTGCCGTGATTCTGGGTTTGAAGCAAGAGCCGCTGGTTCTCGACGATCGTTATCTCTTGTGCGATTACGTCGGCGGTGGTGGCATGGGGCTGGTCTACAAAGCGTTCGACTGCCGAGTCGAACGGACCGTCGCCATCAAAATGCTGCGGAATGTGGACAATCTCGGTGCGAAGGGTTTGGAGCGTTTCAACCGGGAAATCGTCGCGTTAGGCCGACTGCGACATCCGAACATCATCATGGCGTACGATGCGGGCGAGCATCAAGGCTCTCCGTTCTTGGTGATGGAGCTTGTCGAAGGCCGGGACCTCGGAGCCTTGGTTGCAGATAACGGCCCCATGGCAGTTCAGGCTGCATTGCAGTTGATGATCGAGGCGGCCGTCGGTCTCGGTTATGCTCACAGCAAAGGTGTGATCCACCGAGACATCAAACCTTCCAACCTCATGTTGGAGTTGGGAGACGCGGACGACGAATTCATCCGCCGAATGCAGACGGTCAAGATTCTCGATCTTGGTTTGGCTCGGGTGGCTACCAAGCGAGATCTAGTCGGCGACGAGCGACCAGAGCAAAGCTTGACCGTCGTCAATACGACGATGGGCACCGTGGATTACATGGCCCCCGAACAGGCCTCCAATGCGAAAATGGCGGATCACCGGTCCGACATTTACAGCCTCGGTTGCACGTTTTATTACTTGCTGACCGGTCGATCATTGTATGAGACCGACAACTTCATGGCGGCGATGTTGGCTCACGTGCAGCAGCCGATTCCGTCGCTGCGTGAAATTCGCCCCGATGTCCCGGAGGAGTTGGATGCCGTCTTCGCGAAGATGGTTGCCAAAAACCCTGATGACCGGTTCCAAACTTGGAAGTCCCTGATCAAGGCGTTAGACCACTTCGCTGCACACTCGGATTCCACGCGGTTACCCGACATCGATCGACTCATTAAGGGGTACCCCAGTGACTCAGGATCGTACGATCCCGAATTGGCCCCTCCTGATACCGTCACCGAGGAACTCCCCAGTTCGGGATCGGTACTCCCGAAGTACGAGGAGTTTCCAGGATCGAGCGGCTCACGCCCCGGTCCAGGTTCGGCTGTTGTCGACGATACCGACGAGGGCTCCCGTGACGACAGCACCCCCGATTCCACTGGTGGAACACAACGGGTCGGACAGACCGGCACCATTCGCCGAACTCGGCCCAAACAAAGTTCGCTGCTACCGATCACATTCGCGGCAGTCGCAGGACTGTTTGTCGTTTTGGCGGTCCTTCTACTCACGTCGCAACAAGATCCGCCGGGCTCGGCGTTGGATCTCACCGTAAAAATTGGCAAAGACATCGACCAGGGTTTTGTCAAACTGCTCGAAAGCCGTAAGCCGATTGGTGGTGAGAAAGGCGACGATGTCAAACAGGGCGGGGCACCCAATAATATCCCTAACGTGCAACTTCCGAAATACACCCACGCCACTCCAGATGCCAAGGTTCGGAAGCTAGCTGTTAACGCTGTCTTCTCGGTGTATTATTACGACCGAGTCGAGTTATCGATCAAGCAAGTCATAAAAGATCGACACGGGATCGAAGTGGCAGACGTTCGCATTCCGTTCCGACTGATCAGCCCGGACAACGAATTCAACGGCAGTTTCTACATGATGGAAACCGAAGTCTGGAACGATCTGTTTGCCGAATTCGTCAAGACGAACGAAGACTCCCTGACCGATCAACAGCAGACCTGGAGGATGGGCGCGACGGTCGGGGGCAAACCGCTGGGTGTGTCTGGCCCTCAAGCACGACTCCCCGTATTGAACGTGCATCACCTCGATGCGTTTCGGTTTGCGATTTGGCTCGGCGGACGGCTACCAACCAAGGAAGAATGGAACATCGCCGCCGGATGCGAAGCGAAAGACCGACCCACTGCAGGTCCGTTTCAAAATTCGAAAGACGGCCAGGAACTCGACATTGTTATCAATCGACCACAAGGACCGAAACCAGTCGGTGAAGCGGTCGATGATGTCAGTATCTTCGGGATTCGTGACATGACCGGCAACGGTGCGGAGTTCACGTGCACGGCTATCGAGGGAATCACTCTGACCGCTGACAACTACGATAAAGGCATGCCCCCGACCGGACTCGAGCTGGATTTCATCGTGCGGGGCAGTCACTACTTCTCGGAAAAACGATGGGAGTGCACAGACGCCTCAAGAGATTATCCGGCGTGGAGTGGTCTGGATAACTACATCACTTTCCGTGTGGTGTTGGAAGTGAAGTGAACTGTGTGGTAGCAATGCGAAAACCGGCCGCTCGGTTGGAACAACCGAACGACCGGCCAGGGAAGACAGATCAAGATGTCTTCAGACGATACTCAGTTTCTCGTTTCGCTTCCTGTCTCGCGGAAGTCCATCAAACGTGAAGTTGATCGGTCCGTCGCCGAGACAGAAAGCCCAAGGCGGTTTAGCGGAAGACGTTCAGAATCACGCTGAACTCGCCATCGAACGTGCGATCGAATTCGTCATCACGCAATGGCATGTTGTACCCGGTCGTCAGCAGCATGTTGCTACCGATCAGAGCGTGAGCCCCAACCGAGAGGTCCAGAATATCGACACGGTTGCCGATGTTCCCGATACGGGGTTTCGCTTCCAGGGAATCGAGGGAGCTGCCTCGGATCGGCGTCGAATTCACCGTGACGACGTCCGCATCGTTGAGCGTGGTCGTGTAGTGAAGTTCCAACAACGAAGCCAATCCGGTGAGGTACTTTGCACAGGGATCACGGTAGTGCCAGTAACCACCCCCGATATCGAGGTGCATCAAGACTTGGTCATCGATTTCACCCGACTGACGTGCACTGAACTGTTCGACGGGCTCTGGAGCTAGGAACGGGTTGAAACCTTGCAAGTCCACATCGCGTTCGGTGTATTGCCAACTGCTGGAATTCAACGGGACATCAACTTGCCAGAACCCGTTGAAGTACCAGCGGTCCGTGGGAACACTCGTAACCGCCATGAACGGTGACAATCCCCAGGTTTCGTTCTCGATACGGAAGGTCCGTGTCCGTTGGTCAACTGCCAACGGGAAGAAGCCTTGCGTCAGGGCTTGGGTTTGTCCGGGTCCACTACCGAAGACGGCGAACCGCAGGTCATTGGTCGTGTTGACGTTTTGATCGTCGTTGCTGAAGTCAACGACTCGCACGTTCAAATCAGGACCAGTCGGAGCGGTCACACCCAGACCACTGGAAACGGTCAGCCGACGATCCACAGACTGATAGAGAATCCCTTTCAGAATGAACTGAATGTCTTGGAATTCCACCTCGTCGAAACCAAGGGTTTGATTCGGCGTAGCCGTGATCCCGTTGGCCGGCACAGTGACGGGGTTTCCATTCAATTGAAAACCGGGACGACTTCCGGATTGCACACCGGAGACCAAGTCGAGATCGGACGACAGCGTATCGGCGAAGGGCACACGAACCTGGACCGACGCTAAACCATCGAGGAAGGTTTTTTCCAAGTCGAACGTGTAAAGGTGCACGTCGTAAGACTTCGTTTTGGGGCCGACCTGAGCAAACTCTTGGTCTGCTTGCAGGACGAAGTTCGGTCCGACGATGCTTTCGACATTCGCGATCGAAGCTTGAGATGCTCCGATGGCTTCACCGATTGCACGAGTCGATTCCGCGTCACCCGAGATCGATCCGCCGGTGAAGCCTAAGCCGTCGACATCCAACGCGTTGTGGAAGTATTGGTAACGGAAGGCCAAGCGATCCACTGGAATCGCGAGGTTGTTTTCCGAAACTTTGGTGTTGCGGAAGTTGACCGTTCCGGACTGGTTCGTCGCGGCCAAGTCACCCGAGAGAAGATACTGGAACGTAATTCCTCGGTACGCTCGAAGCAGGTTGCCTTGCATCGGCGGAGCAGCATTGAAGGCCACTTCGTTTCCGCCAGCGGCGAGACCACTATCGAAGGACAAGTCTAACGGTTGTTGAGCCGGAGCTTGCGGTTGCGGCGTTGGAGCGGCGGGGGGCGTCACCGGATCCGGTGTCATCGGAGGCATCGTCGGGTCTTGGGTGGTCGGTGGGGCCACCGGGGGAACCGTTGGGTCTTGCGTCGATGGGCTCGGTGGGACCGTAGGATCTTGGGTGCTTGGCATCTGTGGCGGGATGGTTCCCGGCATCATTTCCTGGCCCGGCGGAACCGGTTCCATGTATGGTTGATACACGGGCGGGACGGCACACTTGTGGCCGACTTGTGTCGCGTAACCCGTTCCCTTAGTTGGGTGCGGCGTATACGGCTTCCAGCCAGCGGGCAGTTGCTGGGCAGAGGCTCCACCCGCGGTCACGAACATCCCAAAAGCGGCGGCTGCCGACCATCGGGTCAACTGTTTTGAAAATGGCATCATGCCGGACTCCTGTCGAACGACCTTGTTCTGAGTGAAATACGGGCGATTCCGATCATGCCGTTTTCGCCGCTGTTGTCATTCAATCGGTCAGTCCGGTCGCACTGATTGTGGCAAAGTGGACGTTCGTGTGGGCGAGTGTACAAAGTCGGTCCGGTTGTAACGGTTGTGACTTTGATCACTACTGAATGGCCCCTCCGATCCCCTGGCATTCATACCGAAAAAAATGCGGAGAGTCGTGAATGACTCTCCGCATTGATCGAAACTTGTTGTTTGAACGTAAGTTACGTCCCTTCGTCTCCAAGAACTAGGTCTTGAAGCTCTTGGGGAATCTGTGAATCGAGCGAACTCGTCTCCGGAAATCGCGATCGGATTTCCTCGACCAAGCGACCGATTCGTGTTGCTTGCGGAAGGACTTGGGTGATCATTCCGAATAGCGTGCGGTTGTCCGGAGAATCGGGATCGAACCAAATCGCCCGGATGACACCCAAGTGGGCAATGCTTGGCCATTGATCGGTCGGGCGGCCATCCGGACGCATGACATCGAGCATCACCAAATGCGCACCCGGTGCCCGCTCCATGATTCGCGCCAGTCGTTGACTTTCATAGTGTTGGGCAGGGGTGCCGTTGCTTTGATTGATCCGTGTCGCTAACGCGAATTGACCAGCATACGTCGAACTTTCGATGCCTCGGTAATACAACAGAATCACATCGAGTGACGGCTCGTCGGCGTTCTGCAACTTCACACGTCGCATGCCTTCAAGCAGATAGCTGTTGAACTCCGCAGGGTCGAATTGATCGATTAGCGGCTTGTAGGGAATGACTTCATTGAACGCCGGTGCCTGATCGAGCGTCACTTGAAACGCACGTTTCGCATCGGAGACGAATTGCTCGCCGTTGGTTTCATTCAAACCCACAAGAAACATATGCAACTTCTGTCGTGTTTCCGGGTTGGCACAGTCGGTCACGAGAATGGCTTCGTGATCGGGGGCATCAGGTAGTTCGAGCACAATCCGATTGAACGTCTTCCGGTTGAGAATAAACTCCGATGTAAACGGAATCGCCCCATCGACGGCGTTCTGCCGCGAGACCCGTACGGATTTCTGCAAGAACCCGTTGACCCAGCATTTCACCCAGTACACGTCGGGTAAACGGCCTTGGTCTTGCTTGTCTGTCGGCAGAATCAGTCGACCGTGCAGAGTCCAGCGGGGGGTTGCTGGTGTGTCTTCCAGCGTGAGAAATTGTCCGTCGCCTTCGGGCACCGCGGTTTGCGTGCGATCGGACGACACGAGTTTGTCGATCACCACACGCACCGCCCGGTGCACTACCGACAATTGAATCTCACGTTGGTCCATGCTGCCGTGCTCGTCAACGACAAGCAACTCAACCTGATTCGATGCCTGCTGAAACTGCAATTTTGGGCGGAAGGTGTATTTGTTATCCACTGCCAGTGGAATGTCCAAGTTCAAGTAGGAACCGCCGTTGTTGCGAATCTGCACGCGATTCAATTTGGCTTCGGTTTCGACCGTAAACCGGAATTCGGGATGATAAGTATCCACCGTGTCGGTCCGACCGAACGCGATTTGAATGCGGGGCGGGGGCGGTAACGGTTTCTCCCACTCGACGCTCGTCTGCACGATTTTCTGCAAGGCACCATCGGTGTTCCAGATCATCAGTTTTAGATCATTCGTGCCTTCGTCTAACGGCACATTGTCGATGGAGACGATCCACTCGTCAGGTTTCTCGGTTGCGGCAATCTGCACATTTGGGTCGGGTTCGTATTGGGGAACACTGTCGACTAACACGTCCTGATTATTCCGCAATTGCAGATGAACCAAAGGCAACTCCGATCGCACACGCGAGGTCACTCTCGCCCAGGGATCGTCAGCGGTTTGGGCCGACAGTTCCAACACGCTTGGCAATCGCAGGACTTGTACTCGCACGGAGTTCGAGTTTCGTTCGACGTTGTTCGGGCCGATTAACCGGACAGTCAGTACGTTCTCACCTGGTTCCAACGGGACTTCCTGCGTGAGCGTTCGGTCGCCTTTTTGAACGGTTTGCTGAAATGGTTTTTCGTCTTTGAGGATTGGCTTCTCGTTGTTGTCGAAGCGAATGTCGAAGGCCACCGGTGCGGGCTTATCGAATCGCACGACAACCGGAACGGCCGACGGCTCATTCCCTGCGATAATTTCCTGAAGCGCCTCGGCAACTTCGATGCGAATCCCAGGCATTTCCGGCGAAAGTTCAGCCGGTGGTGGGGCATTCGGGACACGCTTTGGCAAAACGATTCGTTTTTCGAGAGTTCGCGGCGTTTCATCACCTTCGATCTTCGGCACGACTTGGATGTTGTTCGGGCCAGCGTCCCAATCGTTCGGATCCAAGTTGACCACGAACTCGCCTTCAACTTCTTGAGAGCGTTCGAATGTACCGACCGTTTTGTTCCCCCGCTTGAGTTCCAAAGACTGAACTCTCCGCGGGTTGACCGCTGGCAACGAAATCACGACTCGTGCCGGCACGTCGCGTGTGATCACATGACCGTGTCGGTCCGTCGGAAAGAACTCACCGTTCGGGTCGATCAGGTAAACGTCGCTTTCAGAAATCTCAGGACGCGGCGGCCAAACCGCCGGGGGACCATCGTTCTCGATCAACGCTTTGAACAACCCATTCCCAAAGAAATCAGGCCGGTACTGAGCAATCGGAACAAAATCGGCCGGTTGATCGTCGTCTTTCGTGTTGAAGTGCCAACCGACAAGGTTTTCGAATTGCTGATTGTTCGACTCAAACGGTCCGACCGGACTCCATCCAATCCACGGTCGGCTTTCCAAATCTGCATTGGCATTGCGTCCAAAGAGCAGCGAAAACAACGGTTTGCGTTCATCGACCGCCTGCCCAACCGTCACGTTCTTTTCTTGAACCGCATTATCACCCCGACGAATCCCCAGCGTGAGTTGCCGACCGGGTTTGATTCGGGAAACCAACCAATAGAAGTGCTGTGCGGTGGGAAATGTGCGAGTCTTGCCAGCGAGAACCGCATGTTCGATGACGTCGTCTTCTTCGAGAATCTTCTTGAGTTCCTCAGAAGCTGGAGTCTCGAAGCGGTCGATGACGAGTTGGCCATCTCGCATCGTTGCGACAACTCCCGGAAGTAACCCGACTTCGCCGATGGTTTCCGAAAGATCTTTGAGCGACCAAACACAAGTCGTGCGGTCATCAGCAACAGTGGCTAACAGTTCGCCGTTCTGCTCGAAGCTGAGACCACGAATCAACGCCGAGTGCCCGTAAAACCGCCTGAGACGTTCGCCAGTTTCGGCGTTATAGATATTCAGTACCGGTTCGCCGATCCGGTTGAACGCTACCGCCAACAACGCGGGTTGCTGTCCGACCGGTGGCACAAAAGCCTGTGCGGTCCATCGAAGCGAATCCGACCACGAAATGGTGCTGGTGTCGTTACCGGGCGATGTCACCACAATTTTGCTGGCTTCGGTCCGCTGAACCTGCCAACCGTTGAGCTTGGCACTCGAAATTTTCCACTCGTCGTTCGCAGGTGCAGGGTCGTTGTTCGGCTTCGGGACGATACGGCCTTTAGTGAGGTTGAAGTCGAACGACCAACTCAGAACGCCTTTTTGATCACCCTCGGGGTCTTGCGAACCCAACCGCAAACCGAGATCGTTATCCTTGCGGATGAACTCGACGGTGGAATGACGAACGACCGACGACTTCAAGACTTGATGCGGCTCGTTTCGTTTCTTCAACAAGTCCGACACGAGAAACAGCCGAACGGTGTCGTCCCCATTCGGTGCGACCGCGATCACGCCGTTTGGCCCGTTGACCGCACAAAACGGACGAGCACTCATGCTTCCAATGGACACGAATTCCGACGCGATTTTCCAGTTCGCCCCCGATGCATCGACAAGCACCATTTGCAGTTGTCGAGAACGGTGGAAGCACACTGCGAGCACATACGATTTGTTGCCGCTTCGGAAGGTTTGCAATTGAAGTGGCACGCGACCATCCGGCAACGACACCTTCGATGTGAAACCTCCGCTTGGGCTCCATGTGCCAATCGCACCTTGTTCGCTGCTGACTAATTCTCCCGCTGGCAAACTCGCAATCGCGTACGCATTGACCAACGGATGTTGCGTGACGTTGTTGTTCGCTGGGTTCCAGACCCGAACCAGATGGTCTCCCCACGTCACCGCGACACGAACGGCATCACGTTGACCAGCTTGGAAAACCGCCATCTGGAAAGGCGAACCGTCTCGCGGCTTCGGGAGCGATTCATTCACCGCGATACACTCGGCTTCATTGACGTTCCACAACCGCAGGGTGCCGGAAAGTTCCGCTTCCTGCCGATCGAACTCCAACGCCAACGAGACCAGTTGGGGATCGTCTTCTTGACCTCCGTCCACAAACTCCAACGACAACACTTCTCCGCGTGTTCCCTGCAACCGCAGGGTTCGCCCGGTTTGCAAGTTGTGGGCGAAGATCACGCCTTGGGCTTCCAACTGTTCGTCGGATTGAGCCGCCACCGGCCACATCAGCCCATCGTTGTCGAAGGCACTTTCATGCTGACCGAAACTCCGGCCGCCGACAGCTACCCAATGCCCGTCTGCCGAGATGGCAATGGCATTCAGGTTTCCTTGACGACCGGGACCAATCGGGACTTCAAGCAAATCCTGCGGGTCGGCGGACAGCGACTTGGCATTTGCGTCCAATTTCCAAGTCTGGACGCGTTTGTTCCATCCGACCGCGTGTAACTTTTGACCCTCTCGATCAAACAGCATGGCATTGATTGCCAAGTACGGAGAATCCGAGTTCATCCGCAGAATCGGTTTGATCTGCCGTTCGGGCTTTGGATCGTCTTGCGCGACAAGTTCCGTCCCGAGCACGACGAAAACCACGAGGGTGACTAGACTACGCATTTTCAACCTCGTTGAATCAGGTATTCACGAAGATGTGGATCGCTGGAATGGTCGCGTCAGCCCATGTCTATCATACGTGAACATGTCTCAACGGACAATTCCCGCCTCATCATTCAAGGATACCGATTTTCGCCCGCGTCCGGACAGGGAATTTTGGCTAAAGCGGTTTATGCATGATCGTCGCGGTGTCTGCTTCGAAGGAGTCGTGAAACAACAGTTTTCCACGTCCTTCCTAAACACCGAAAAGCTTAAACACAGTTTAGCCGACAAAGTTCCCGAAGGAGTTACTTCTCAACTGGCAGGAATTGGACGGCATCGACGATCACGTACCCGTCCGTGCCTTCGGTACCGATCCGAACCCGGGCCGAGTTACCGAACTTATAGGTTCCCAGCGACACGAAGAGATTGTCGATCGACGGTTTGCGGCGTTGGTTCACAGTCTTGCTCGCTGTGCCATCGGCATGCGTGATTTCGACGGGCACGTTTGTCGCACGATTGTTATTCACCGGGTAAGACAGACGAACTTCATAGCGACCGGGTTTCAACTCGGTTTCGAAGACGATCGATTTCTTTCCCTGTTCGGTGTTGTCGTTGTGGAGGTAGTTTGCATCGACAAACGGTCGATTCGCGGACGAACCGTTCCAATGTCCGATTTTCTCGGCCACGCGATCATCGAGAACAACACCGGGAAGTTTTCGAGAGAGAATCGCGTCGGGATCGGTCAGTTCGAGAACTTGGCCGTCTTTGACAAGTCGTTCACGCAGATCGGAGTAGGGAAGATCTTGCACGGCGACTTCTTGATCGATCGCCATGCACGCTGCCGTCGCCGCGGATTGGCCGAGAATCATGAAGACCGGTTCCATGCGAATCGAACCGAAGGCGATATGGCTCGAAGACACGCAAACCGGCACAAGCAAGTTTTCACATTGCGATTTCTTCGGCACGATCGAGCCATAACTGATTTCATACGGACGCGGCACATGCACGCCGATGTCGCCTTCATTCTGTACGAAACCATCAGGTTTGACGTACCGCTGCACATTGTGGGAATCGAGCGTATAGGAACCCATGCCAACGGAATTTGGCGTGACTTTTTGATCGAGCACATCGTGTTCGGTCATCACATAATCGCCGATCATCCGGCGAGCTTCCCGAACATAAATTTGGTGCGGCCAACCGCCATTGTCGGTGAACTCGTCTTTCGCGAGTCCCCACGTCGCCATCTTCGAACGAATGTCTTCCGGGACACGCGAATCGTTCGCCAAGAAGTACATCAGACCCTTTTGGTAGTCCTCGTGTTCTTTGATAATCTCGGCTCGGCGTTCATAACTCGCTTCGGGGTAATCGTAGTTTTCGCCGATCTTGTCGGTGCTGAATGGGCCGTGATTGTTGGTATCGGTTTTGTGATTCGGAATCGGGTCGAACTTATTGAACGCCTGTCGCCAACCGCTTTCGAACACTCGGGCGAGGAGTTCGTATTCCGCCGGATCGTAACCGTCTGGTTTGGGGAATGGGATGCGATTTTCATCAACGTTTGTCAGACACATGCGAAAACAATATGCCTGCAACCGGTGATCGCCTTCGCCTTTCTTTCCCGGTGGTTCAGAACTGATGTGGGGCAGCAAACCGCTGTCTGGATCGCCGGGCGTCCGGTAGGGATCGACGGGCTTATTGAAATAGTGGGCATGGTGCAACACGCCAACTTGGATACCATTCCACTCTTCGCCGTAGACCGAATTCGCTTCGCGACCGACGTGGTAATCGACACCGGCTGTTGCGATCAGATCGCCTTCGTAAGTCGTATCAAGAAACATATCGCCGGCGAACGTCTTGCCGGATTTCATTGTGATCGACTGAATCCGTCCGTCGGTTTTCTTCACACCCTTGCCGGATGTGCGATCGAGCCATTCGTTTCGATAGACAGGAATGTCGTATTCTTTGATAAAGTCTTCGAAGATCGCCTCGGCGACATGCGGTTCGAACACCCACATGGTGCTGCCGTCGCCGTTTTTGCTGGGCGGACTTTGGTTGCGATTGCCGAACTTGCTTTGATCTTCGAACGTCCAGGCGTCCGCGTCTTGATAGTGCTTCCAAACGCGGTGGTAGAATTGCCGACTCAACCCGCCGATGGCGTCTTTCTTGCCGGAGTCGGTCCACCCCAGTCCGCCGGATGTCAGTCCGCCGAGATGTTTGTCCGGGCAGACAATGACGACAGACTTACCCATCTGCTTGACTTGAACGGCCGCCATCACCGCGGCACTCGTCCCACCGTAAATGACAACATCAAACGTTTGCGGTTCCGCCGCAACGGAATGGGAAACAGAAGCCGCAACTACGGCAAGCGCAAGCAGGAATCGCATATTGTCCTCGATGATCGAATGAAAAGGCTATCACAGTCTTCCAGTAATAACGAAAGTCTGCGACGAGGCAAGGCTCAGGAGACGAGAGCCGGAAGACGTCATCAATCTTCCGGCTCTGGCCACGCGACTCTTGCCACTAGCCTGTTGCGATCAATCGAGGTAAATGAACTCGTTCAGGTTCAGAACGACCAAGCAGAAGTATTTCAGCGACTCCGTTTTGGACAGTCCGCGGTCAGTGTCGAGTTCTTGAATCAGTTCCACGCCCCATTCGATCTCGTCCGGTTGTGGAGGTCGCGACAATGCCAATTCCAAAGCCACGCGGACTTGCTCGGCATGATCGTCACCAGCGAGGTGACGCACGCGGGCGGCAAAATCCTGCGCCCGTTCATTCAAGAACTCGCCATTGAGCAGATTCAATGCTTGAGCCGGTTGCACGGTCACGAAACGCACGGGACAGGTGTTGTCGGTATCGGCCACGTCAAAGTCGGAAAGCAACGGCGTGACGAGCGACCGCTTCACGTGAATATAAATACTGCGACGGGCTTCCTGATCGGGAGTGGATTTGCCCCAGCCGGCTCCCGGACGCGATTGGCCTTTGAGCACCTCTTCGGAGATCTGCGGATAGATGCTCGGTCCGAACATTTCCGGATTGAACTTGCCAGTGGCGACGTAGACGGAATCGCGGATTTCCTCCGCCGTCAGTCGTCGCATGTTGAACCGCCAGAACAAGTCGTTACCGGGGTCTTTCGCCAACCCTTCCGGAGATGCCTTTGAAGACATCCGGTATGTGGACGACAACAAAATCTCCTTGTGGACGGCTTTCAACCGCCAATCGTGTCGAATAAGTTCCGCTGCCAACCAATCCAGCAACTTCGGATGCGTTGGCGGATCCCCGAGCAAACCGAAGTTGTTCGGACTTTTCACAATGCCCCGTCCGAAGTGATGCTGCCAAATTCGGTTCGCCATGACACGAGCGGTCAGCAGATTATCGTCGGAGGCAATCCAATCGGCCAACGCAGTTCGGCGGCCTGAGGAGCGTGGGTTAGGTTCGATCTTCGGTTCGGTATCCCCGAAAATCGACGGAAATGATGGTTGCACCACATCACCCGGTGCATGCGGACTGCCACGCAGTAGAATGTTCGTGGCCTGCGGTTCGCGGTCCACTTTGACGACCGCCAGCGCCGCTGCTCGATCGGGCAGTTCACGAGACTCTCGCTCGACGCTTTCAAAACGGGCTTTGAGCGATTGATAATGCGTCCAATCTTCGTCGCTGAGGTGCTGTTGGAGCTTATTCTGCAAGACTCGTTCACGACGACGACCTTCAGTCGCCCGTTGGTCCTCGGCGGACATTTTCACGATGCCACGCTGCTCGATTTCCCGCATCCTCTCGGTCAGTTCGGCTTTTTTACGATCGAGCTCTTGGTACTTCTTCGTGATATCGGGCGGTGTGATGTCCCACTGACTGTTGGAGCGCTCATCCCCTCGGCTACCGTATTCACTCATGCCCCGGAAGAACGCCAAGAAGCTGTAGTAGTCGGCCTGTGGAATCGGATCGATTTTGTGATCGTGACACCGTGCACAACCGACCGTTAGACCAAGAAAAACTTCGCCGGTCGTGCGAACGATGTCGTCGAACTGGTCGAACTTATGCAACAGCGGATCGGCGGGTTCGTCGTCCCACAAACCGAGTCGGTAATAACCGGTCGCCACGATTTCCTCGACGGTCGGATCGCTGAACTCATCACCGGCGAGTTGTTCACGGATGAATTGGTCATAGGGTTTGTCTTCGTTCATCGAACGAATCACATAGTCACGGTATCGCCAAGCATTCGGTTTGGGGTTGTCTCGCTCGAAACTGTTCGTCTCGGCGTACCGCACGAGATCAAGCCACGCCCGCCCCCACTTTTCGCCGTAATGCGGGGAATCAAGCAAACGCTCGACAACCGCTTCATACGCGGTCGGTGAGTCATCGGCGAGGAAGTCTGCCACTTCCTTCGGAGTCGGGGGCAAACCGGTCAGGTTGTACGTCACACGTCGCAGTAGTTGAACCTTGTTGGCCGGTTCCGTGGGCGTGAGACCTGCTGCTTCCAACCGCGAAAGCACGAACGCATCAATCGGCGAAGACACCCATTCTTCGTTCTTCACGGTCGGAATTTCCGGCCGCGTGGGTTTCTCGAATGCCCAATGCTTCTTCCATTCGGCTCCTGCTTGAATCCAGTTTCGCAGGGTTTCGATTTGGGACTTTGTCAGCGGTTCGCCTTCCGGAGGCATTCGCAATGATTCGTCGGACTCCATGATGCGAACGAGCAGTTCGCTCTCGTCCGGTTTGCCGGGAACGACAGCGTGCATGCCGGTTTCGGTCTCGCGGACGATGCCCTCCCGGTTATCGAGCCGCAACCCAGATTCCGCCGTATCCGGGCCGTGACAGTGAAAACACCGTTTTGCCAGAATCGGCAAGACTTCCCGATTGAAATCCACTTGAACCGCACCGTCGTCCTGAGCCCAAACGGGCCCCTGAACCGCGATGTACGCCAAACAAAGAATGAGAAAACGCATTGGCAATCTTTCGTTCTCAGCCGATAATAAATAGTTGCTGCCGATGATCATTCCATCGTTCCCAATGGTTGCCAGCTATGAGTATCACCGATATCCAAACCCCACCGCAATCCATCGACCATACCTCGAACGGGATGCGACTGACCGCCGAGGAATACGACGCGCTTCAGGACTGGGAGGAAGGCTACCGTTACGAATTGATTCATGGAGTACTCGTTGTGACCCCACCCGCCGGCCCCGGTGAACGTAGCCCGAACGACAAACTTGGGTATCTTCTCTTGCGATTTCAAGAAGACCATTCCAATGGTTTCTTACTTGATGAAACCCTACCGGAGCAGGAAATTCCAATTGGTGAGAATCGACGGCGGGCCGATCGGGCAGTGTGGATCGGGTTAGGTCGTCGTCCTGATCCGTTGAACGACACTCCCACGATTGCAATCGAATTTGTGTCGGCGTCCCGTCGTGATCGTCATCGCGATTATGTGGAAAAACGAGACGAATACGCACAGGCTGGCATCCAAGAGTATTGGGTGATTGATCGGTTCCGCCGTGAGATGACGGTGTTCCGTGGAATCGCGGAAGTTGTCGTCGCCGAGAACGAAATGTATTCCACGCCGTTGTTGCCGGGTTTCGAACTTCCACTGTCCCGTTTACTCTTGGCCGCCGACGAATACGGGGAGTAACCCCTGACGACGAGTTATTTCGACTTCAAATCGAAATTCACGTCGTCGTTCCCATCCGGCTTCACTTCGTATGTGAGTTCTGTGTTGGTGTTGTATTTCGCGGGGATCAGTTGTTTTGGCGCACTCGCATTTCCACCTCCATGGGAATCTCCGCGAGTTTCCGCGCCTCCACCTCCATGTGAATCTTCTCGTGTCGTCGAGTCACTAAATACGGTTTGGCTTTGCGTCGCTTGAATCGACACATTTTTCGGACCGGGATTGATCTTCGTTTCGTATTCACCGCCGACGATTTTCGCCGACGCCGACGGGCCTTTTCCATCTGATGGCAAGAACGTGATGACGCCGTCCGTTAACGGTTGATCGTCTAACCGGACCTCGCCAGAAACCGAGACGCGATTGTCATCGGTCGAGCCCCCACAACCTGCCCCTAATAGGAGCAGTCCTAAAACTATCGAAAAACGCGACTGCATGTTCGTTCGAAACTCTCATTGAGAAAAACGTAGGACGGGTGTCGTCTGGAAGCCACCAGTTAGTCGAGGTTATTGACTTCCCCGCCGGAAGCCGTCGCTGCGGCTCGCCAAGCATTGAGGTCCACATTCTCGGAAACGAAACGGGCGGACCCATCACTCATCGTGACTTGAACGCCACCAGGGTGTTGACTGCGAGCCGTAAAGACTTGGGCTTGAACGCTGGCCAAATCGTTGCCACTAGTGGTGACATTACAAATCGCGTTCACTCCGCCGCCCAAGTTTGTGTAGCACTGACGAGCCGCTTCGTCTGGTCCCGCGGAATTCGGGGAGTTGAATGTGGTGAAGCCAGCGCCACCGGCATACATCGGCACGCCATACCATCCGCCCCATCCCAAGTCCTTCGGCGTGATAACCTCTCCAATGAGCAGGGTATTGCTAAGGCCATCGGTGATATCGCGGAAGGCATAACTCGTGTTGAGCCCGAATGGTCCTTGAACGCCGGTCACTGTCACACCGCCGGCGGTTTTATCACGAGCACCGTAGTCGGTATTCCCAAAGTTGGCGGCGTAATTTGTTCGCCAAATTTGCCAAGTGGCGTTTCCTTCTTCCTGCATGATCGGCATATCGCTGGGGCAATAGTGCGCGTCAATTTTGCTCGTTCGCAACTGCGGGTTATTGTTGCCTCCAACAATCACACTATAGTTGACCGTGTCAGCCAGGTTGTCTTGTTCCATATAGGATAGAATTCGTGAGTACCACGAATGACCATCGTAGTTGTTGCCGACATGCAAGGAACCGATCGGCAACGTTCGATTCACATCGTGATAGTTGTGCATGGCAATCCCGAATTGCTTGAGATTGTTTTTACACTGCGTTCGCCGAGCAGCCTCGCGAGCTTGTTGCACAGCCGGCAACAACAATGCAATGAGAATCGCGATGATCGCGATCACAACAAGCAATTCAATCAGCGTAAATCCATTGCGTATTCGGAATGAAGACATCGAGCGCATCCTGTTTTCTGAAAGAATTAAGAACAAACCGCGAGCCAAACGGCTCATCAAATGAGTCGAGAAGCAGAAACCAATCACGTATAAAATCGTGAGGTTCAGATGATTTCGTGGATCGGTTCGACGTGTTCGACGCCGACGAGTTTGCGATCCAAACCTGCATAAAAATAGCTGAGGTGATTGGGATCAAAACCCATCTGATGCAGGACAGTTGCGTGCAGATGTTTGACGTGAAGCGGTCGTTCGACGGCTTGTGATCCGAGTTCGTCGGTCGTTCCGACACTCACGCCGCCTTTGATTCCGCCGCCGGCCATCCACATTGTGAAGCCATAAGAGTTGTGATCGCGACCGGTGCCCTTGGCATACTCCGCCGTCGGTTGACGACCGAATTCGCCGCCCCAGACCACGAGTGTCGAATCGAACAGTCCCCGATCTTTCAAATCCTGAATCAAACCGGCAATCGCTTTGTCGGTGCGACCGGCATGGTAGTTGTGATTCTTTTCCAAGTCGCCGTGCGCGTCCCAGTTGGCATCGTTGTGGTTGCCACCGGAGTACAGTTGCACGTACCGCACACCGCGTTCAACCAACCGTCGAGCCAGCAAACAACGCCGTCCGAATTCTTCCGTCTGAGGACTATCCAGGCCGTACAGTTTCTGCGTGGCTTCGGTTTCCTGAGCGAGATCGGCCGCCTCGGGAGCGGACCGCTGCATTTGATACGCCAGTTCGTAACTGCTAATTCGGGCGGCCAACTCGGTGTTGTCTGTCCGGGAAGACAAGTGCGAATTGTTCGCTTTGCTGAGGGAATCTAACAACGTGCGTTGCACCTCTTCCGACATGCCCCGCGGACGCTTCAGATTCAAAATCGGTGCCCCCTCAGCTTTCATCGTGGTTCCCTGATAGGTGGCGGGCATGTAGCCACTGGTCCAGTTCTTCGCACCGCTAATCGGGCCACCGGTGGGGTCGAGCATCACGACATACCCGGGCAGATTTTCATTCTCGCTGCCGAGTCCGTAGGTCAACCAAGAACCAAGCGTCGGGTGTCCACTTTGAATGTTCCCGGAGTTCATCATCAGCATGGCCGACCCGTGAATCGGGCTGTCGGCGGTCATCGAATGCAGGAACGCGATGTCGTCGACTTTCTCCGCCAAATGCGGGAACAAATCGCTGACCCATTTGCCACATTCGCCGTACTGCTTAAACTTCCACTTCGGCTCAACAATTCGTCCTTGGCTTTTGTGCCCACCTCGACCAAAGGTTTTGACATCGACAGTTTTGCCGTCCATGCCGTTCATGGCGGGTTTATAATCGAACGTGTCGATATGGCTAGGCCCACCATACATGAACAGAAAGATGACCGACTTCGCCTTCGGTGCGAACTGCGGAGCTTTCGGAGCCAACGGATTCACATAAGGCGTCACCCCGTCTGCCGCGACCGCTTGCTTGGCCAGAAACCCGTCGTTCGCCAACAAACCAGTCATGGCCACCGAGGCAAACCCACCAGCTGCCTGATGCAAAAATTCCCGACGTGTTCGGCCACAAAATGTATTACGCGGTGACATCGTGAAAGCTCCCCTCGACAATCCGCCACCGATTTTAGATCCAGGTGCCGGTAATTTAGAAATGGCGTCCCTCAAGAATGATACCATTCGAAGGATGTTCTCAACCATTTTGGGAACAAAACGCCGCCTGACAATGAGAAATAGCGTATTTCTTCTGAGATATTTTGTCAGTGAAGTGCGTTTGCCGGAGAGAGAAAAGTTGTGCGCTTCTAATAACATTTCTAAAATTGTGAACCACGAGTAGTTTGCGCGTCTCAACATAGGCAAATGGACAGGCCAGTTCACATTACCGTGAGACGAGAATGCGAGGAAAAGCATGATGGACATCTACGTCGGTAATTCGTCGGATGACAACTCAGAAGTGCTCGGCTGGGAACATAATGGTAATTACTACTGGCGATTCGCCTGTACTTTAGAAGGACGGCTCTGTCCACAGGATCAATCGAAACAATGTCCTTCCGACAAATATTTGTCCGTCGAGGAATATCTTAAAGCCAACAGTGTCAAAAACATTCATAAACGCAGACTGAAGGCAAACGAATATCATCGACGAATGTTTCGACCTTTCGTAAAAATTGATGGTACCGATGACGATCTGGCACATGCAAATACGTTACGCTCGGTGGGAATTCTTAATCAGAAGTTGGAGCTTCTTTTTGAGTCGATATATCCGCATCCAGATAATTTTAAAGCGTACGGGGACGAATCACGAAACTTAATTGTCCTAGCTTGCATAGAGGTCGAATCTGCTTTGGCAGGTGTCCTACGCGCTAATGGCTATCAAAGAGATAGGTTCACCACCAGTGACTACTTCAAAGTATGCGAACCGCTACTACTGGAAGAGTATTTTGTTGTTATACAATTTGCGCCGCACGTCCGTCCGATATATCCATTCAAGGGCTGGAACAGCCAATTACCTACTAAATCACTGGATTGGTATAACGCGTATAATAGAACGAAACATGACCGAGAGAATCACTTCTCGGAAGCCTGGATGTTGAGAGCTGTGCACGCTGTTGCCGCGGCCAACATCACATGTCAAGCACAGTTTGGAGATTATCCAGATAAAGGGATGCTGAGTGTGGGTTGGGATCTTCGGTCAATGCCCGCAGAGTTGTTGCACGTGTGCCACGGGCGAATGATTGAAAATGGATGGACTCCTGTAAACTATCCGTTTTTGTAGCTCATTGAATCATCAATGATAAAACGGACTGGCAGAGTGGCACTGTCGAATTGAACTTTCAACAGTTGCATGCCACTGGCTTCGCCAGTGCGATAAACCGATCGGGACGTCAACATGCTTGGCCATCGATCGTGAGTGCGCTATGCCACATGACAATCGAAAGTCTTAGTAGTGCACCGATCAACGATATTCACCATTCTCGCCGCTTTATACCATGAGAGCACAAATCTGAGCTTACTGTCGGAATGCAAGTCATAATTCGATGTTGAGTTGTGCATTGATGACATAGTCTATTTATTCATTCGAGTCTCCAACTCGCGACTCGACAACCCGTTGTCCGGATTTGTGGCTCACAATTTGAGTGCCGTTTGGCAGATTTAAACTTTCGAGATGAAAAGTGTCTTCAGAGATCGGTTGGTTGACGAGTTGCCAATCCAAGGTGACTTCAATGCCATTTATGCTGCTTTGGTTGACGAGACTCCGGAACTGGCTGGGGGCATAGACATCATTGACTTTCTCCCAACTAACGGCTGAGGCATTGGTCAGCTGCCATCGACCATCAGGAAACAAATGCCAATTTGCATCTCGGACACGAACTCCGTTTCTTTTCGAATCGACCCAGAGAACCTTTCGATTTTTGATTGAGGGAATTACTTGAGATGGGGTTAGTTCACAGAATAATAGAATTTGACCGGCGTCGTTTTTTCTAAGACCCACTAGTCTAGGGCGAACATTGGTTAGCAGTGCTTGACGGTATTTTGAGTAGGATTTTGAAGAGAGATAAGTTGTTGAGCCTGCAATGGCGATATTGCGAAGATCGGGGGGACGGCCTCCAAGTGGAATTTGATTCCAGCCTATGGGATGTCGATGGATCGGGCGGGGTCCTCGGTCGCCAATCAGCGTGTTGCGAAACAACACTTCCTGCGTGTTCTCGATGTACAACAAGTTTCTTGGACCTTGGGATCGTTCGAAACGTATTGTTCCCTGCTTTCGATCGAAGGTCATTTTCCAAGTGGAATCGTTTGGGACTCGTGGAGAGGCACGTACGCCAAACCGCGTTTCCTCGGCTGTCACGATTCCGCTCCAAGCTTGCTCGCCAGCTTTGATCATTGTGTCTAGGTGATGCTCAGCTTCAGCCCTTTGAGTTTTCGACATCGGCTCGGTCGGCCACTCGGGTATTGGTGTGGCAAGAAGTTCCTTTCGGGAGGGGAGTGCATCTTCTGCCAACGCAGATTCTGGATTGCCTCCCAGCCATATGAAAACGATGAGCATGATCCAAAGTGCCAAAGAATTTACAAAATCACACTTCCTTGCACGGGGTTGAACAATGGCGAATACCTCTTCGTGTCGTTGGATGGGGTGTCGCAACCGCGCGACTAATAGATTTCTTCATTGTGATCAAACTAGCAGTATTCAGAGATGACTGCCAATAAAAAACCCGGATATGGCTTGTTGCAGACCAAATCCGGGGACGTAAGTGTTGTTCATTGATGCTGTCGGTAACTTCGATTGTTCGAGAAGGCTTCCTTAGGACAGTCGACAATGGCGATATAGAATGGCCTGTAGAGGGCTTTGCCATCGAGGAGTTCTTCCGACAGAGTGGCACTGCAGGAAATTGCATCGATTTAGCGTCGTGGGTGGCATGCCCACGGTTTTAC